>CAYTUH010000097.1:4405-8029 GCA_964441165.1 uncultured Syntrophaceae bacterium | reverse complement strand
CAAAGGCATCGAGAATCGTTTCCTTGAGATAGGGGAGGCCCTCGTTATAGATCCGCCTGATCACCAGGCGGTAGGTTAGGTAAAAGGCCAGGAGATACATGAGGCTGTAGTAGCGGATCTGGAACGAACCGACGGCGATAAGGACGGGATTGATGCGTTCCGGTATCGTCTGCCAGAAATAGATGAGTTGGGCGAGGTTGATCTCCATGGTCCGTCACATGATTCGAAAAGAGGGCAGCTTCCTGAATTCCGTGGTCCGGATCCATGGCCGGGTTTCGATCAGCGCCCGCTGCGCCTCCACTCACAGGAATTACCGCCCGAATTGATATATGAAGCTCCCCGCCCACAGGGCGGGGCTTCCCGGTAAGGAATTGTTTAATTATATTCTGCCCCTTGACCCCGCCTGCACGGCGGGGCGTGTGGGAGCACTCCCGGTCAAGCCGGCACACGGCCGGCATCGGTTAACCTCAGGAAAAGGATGACGTCGAACAGGACGTCGATGAACAGGACCCGCAGGATCCGGCGGAGTTCCCGCCGAATACGGACATTAATCGCTCGGTCTTCTTTTTCCTGCATTGTGGACATTCTATCTCACTGTCTTTGTCATGGGCAAACCGGAGCAGTTCAAACTCGTGGCCGCATGCTTTACAGCGGTATTCAAAAATAGGCATGTTTCGCCGCCTCCTTTATGCTAATAGGCCTGACCTTTCAGTTCGTCGACGTAAAGTTCCGCATTATAGGCCGCCGTGGCCCCGTCGCCGCAGGCAGTGACGACCTGTCTGAAGGTCTTGCTGATACAGTCGCCGCAGGCAAACAGCCCCGTCGTCGACGTTTTCATTGTTGCATCGGCCATAATATAACCACCTTCGTCGAGGTTGACAAGGCCTTTTACCACCGCCGTCGTGGGTACCAGACCCACAAATATGAATGCCCCGTCCGCTTCGATCACGCGGGTGTCGCCGGGTGAACCGACTTTTTCTATCTCGACGCCCGTCACCCCGCTGTTGTCACCGCGCACTTCCTTGACCACCGATTCCCAGGCGAATTCGATTTTTTCATTGGCCATGGCCCGTTCCTGAAGGATACCCGTGGCGCGGAGACGATTTCTCCGGTGAATGATGGTGACCTTCCGGGCAAATTTGGTCAGAAAAATGGCTTCCTGGACTGCCGTATCCCCGCCGCCCACGACGACCACGTCACGGTTTCGGTAAAAGGGAGCATCGCAGGTGGCGCAGAAGGAGACTCCCCTGCCGATGAAATCCTCCTCGCCGGGAACACCGAGTTTTCTCCAGTTGGCACCCGTGGCTACGATGAGTGAGAGTGTTTGATAGGTATCCCTGTCCGTGGCAATGTTCCAGCCCGGTGCGTCGCCCAGGCGCGCCTCCTCAATGCCGGTCACCTGTTCAGCCCTGATCTCCAGGCCGAAGGAGGCGGCCTGCTCCTTGAAGCGGGTGACCAGTTCCGCCCCCGTGACGCCGGGCAGGCCGGGATAATTTTCTATCATATCCGTCACGGTGATTTGACTGACTGTGCTGTTCCCCTCGAAGAGCAGTACCCTGAGGTTGGCTCGTGATGCGTAGAGTCCCGCCGTCAAACCGCCCGGACCGCCGCCTATGATAATGACATCGTACACATTCTCCGGAATATTGATCTGCCCCATTCCTCTCCCCTTTTGTTCGGCAATGGCAACGCACCCGCGTCACCGGTAATCTTAAGCCTTTATTTCTACATATTTATTCCTTCATTTGCAAGTACCAACATCGGTGCATGCCTTTTTCACGTCCCTTTTTCTTATCCCTTGATGCAGCCCACGGCCCTCAGCCGGGCCACACGCTTCGACAAACCGGCCCGGTGAACCACGTCCACCACGTCGCTCACATTCTTATAGGCTTCGGGGATTTCCTCGTGCAGGGTCCCTTTGCCCGTTGCCATCACCAGGACCCCCCGCTCCTCCATCTCCTTCTCCACGGAACGGTGGCGGCTCTCTTTTTTCGCCTGACTTCTGCTCATGACCCGTCCCGCACCGTGACAGGTACTGCCGAAGGTTTCCCGGTAGGCCCCCTCGGTCCCCGCCAGTATATAGGACCCCGTTCCCATGTCGCCGGGAATGAGCACCGGCTGTCCCACGGCACGATAGCACGGCGGAAGGGCGGCATGGCCCGGAGGAAAGGCCCTGGTGGCGCCTTTGCGATGCACGCACACCTTTCGTTCCCGGCCTTCCACGGGCAACCGCTCGATCTTCGCGATATTATGGCAGACGTCATAGAGAAGCCTCATGCCGATCTCCCGGGGTGATCGCTGCAGGGTCTTTTCGAAGGTCTCACGGGTCCAGTGCATCAGCATCTGCCGGTTGGCCCAGGCATAATTGGCGGCGCAGGCCATGGCCGCCAGGTATTCTCTTCCTTCGGCCGAGGTGAGGTAGGCGCAGGCGAGCTGCCGGTCGGGAAGGGAAAATGCCAGCCGGTCCATCCCCTTGACCATGCGGGCCAGAAAATCGTCACAGACCTGGTATCCCAGGCCTCGCGACCCCGAATGTATGGCCACGGCGACCTGGCCTTCTCGCAATCCGAAGGCCTCCGCCGCGGGGCGGTCGTATATTTCCTCCACGACCTCGATTTCGAGAAAATGGTTCCCCGACCCGAGTGTGCCGAGCTGAGCCCTTCCCCGCTCGAGGGCCCTCGCACTCAGGGTCCCGGGATCGGCCCCCTCCATCGTGCCCCTGTCTTCAGTCGTTTCCAGATCCTGGACGAATCCGTACCCCTGGTCTACCGCCCACTTCGCACCGTCCCGCAACACCTTTTTCTCTTCCTGAGGTGAAAGTTTCAGCGTTCCCGTCGACCCCACGCCGCTGGGAATAGCGTGGAAAAGAGCCGTGACGAGAGGTTTCATCTGCGTTCTGATATCGTCATAGGTCAGATCGGTGGTAGCGATACGCACGCCGCAGTTGATGTCGTACCCGACTCCACCCGGTGAAATGACGCCCTCGTCCAGATCAAAGGCCGCCACACCGCCGATGGGAAAGCCGTATCCCCAGTGCATGTCAGGCATGGCCATGGAATATCCCACAATACCGGGGAGATGGGCGACGTTTGCCACCTGCCGGGGACTCTCGTCAGTCCCGACATTCTTCATCATTTTCGCCGACGAATAGATCATCCCCGGAACCCGCATGCCGCCGGACCGGGGAATTTTCCACCGATAGGCATCTATTTGTTCAACGGTTATCTCAGACATCGAAAATAACCCGTCCCTTCCATCCGTCACCCCGTTCTTCGATCCTGACCTGATGGTAGGTAACGGCTTTGATTTCCTGGTGGAGCCGGTGACGGTTCCTATCGTACCATTCTCCGCCGACGGTCCCCTCCAGCCGGTAATCCCCGAATCGCAGCATGACGAATTCTTTCAGGAGCAGTCCTTCGCCGTTACAGAGATAGAGCAGCTCGCGCAAAAAATTCACCAACAGATCTTCCCGATCGGCGCCTTTAATCGCCATCTCCCGCCGGACCCGCACCGCCACCGTCCCGGTGTCGTACAGGATGTCAAAAAGCGCGTAGGCGGCATTGCAAAAAAGCTCCCTTTCGTCATTGCCGTACACTTCCATCCCGAGATCCGCGGTATGGTCAA
>CAYTUH010000097.1:2100-4395 GCA_964441165.1 uncultured Syntrophaceae bacterium | reverse complement strand
CTCGTTCTCACCCACTATCTCCAGTCCCACATCCGCGGTATGGTCAAAGAGGATATAGTTTCGATTCGACAGGTTTGCCATGGCTCTTCTGTCCTGCAGGCTGATGACCCATAAGGGGCGGAGAGACGTCTCGCCCCTCCCGAAGCGCTAATGGTAATATTCATGGGAGGGCATGTCAAGGAGAGGTAATGCATGGGTCACGGTCGCAGAGAATCGGAAGAACGCCGCACTGCGTAAACCCGCTGCGCGGCGCCCGTCATGCCCACTGCCGATGGATATGGATAGGGTGAACTCCTGACCGGTCACGTCCGTTGCAGAACATGGTCACGAAACCATTCAAGAGGCAGGAGCGTTCTGCCGTTTTCTGCCGTGCCACGATATCTCTACTCCGTCTCTTCACCGGGCGCTTCGCCGTCCATCACCTCGGCGCCGTTCTCTTCAAGCTCGTCCGTCAGGGCCATATCCTGCTCTTCCATGCGCTCGGCCCGGGCGATTCCGACGAGCCGTTCATCCCCGTCGAGGCCGATGAGCCTGACGCCCTGGGTGCTTCGGTGAAGCACGGGAAGTTCTTCAACGTGAAGGCGCATGATTTTGCCGGCATTGCTGATGAGGATTACGTCTTCGTCTCCCACCACCTGCTTGATGCCCGAGACGAGGCCTATCTTCTCGACCGTTTTAAGATTGATGATTCCCTTTCCGCCCCGGGATTGAAGACGGTACTCGGCGATCTCCGTCCGTTTTCCATAACCGTTTTCCGAAACCGTCAGGATGGAGTTTGTTTCACCGAGAATCTCCATGCCGATCACGTAGTCGCCCTTTCCCATCCTGATGCCGGTGACCCCTCGTGCCGTCCTTCCCAGGGAGCGGGCGTCCGTTTCCCTGAACCGTATCGCCTTCCCCTGGCGGGTACCGAGAAAGATGTCCTGATTTCCGTCCGTCTGCCGTACGGTGATCAGTTCGTCGCCCTCATCAAGCGTCAGGGCGATGATGCCTCCCGCGCGGGGGTGGGAGTAGGCCATGATATCGGTTTTTTTAACAATCCCGTTTTTCGTGGCCATGACGACGAATTTCCCCGGCACGAACTCCGTGACGGGGAGTACCGCCGTGACGCCCTCGTCGCTGGCAATCCCGATAAGATTGACGATGGCCTTTCCCTTTGCCGCTCGCCCGGCCTGGGGGATCTGGTATATCTTGAGCCAGTGAACGCGGCCCGTATTCGTGAAAAAGAGGATATGGCTGTGGGTGGAGGCGATAAAGACCCGTTCAACGAAATCATCCTCTTTGGTTCCCATGCCGACCTTGCCGCGCCCTCCCCGGCGCTGGCTCCGGTAAAGACTCACGGGATTCCGCTTGATGTAGCCGTGGTGCGATATGGTCACCACCATATCTTCTTCCACGATCATGTCCTCGATGTCGATTTCCGTGCTGTCGAGAACGATTTCAGTCCGCCGCTCGTCTCCGTATTTTTCCTTCAATGCGTCCTGTTCTTCGATAATGATATTGAGGATCTTCTGGGGGTCAGCCAGAATGCCCTCCAGCTCCAGGACGAGCGCCGCGATTTCACGGTGTTCCTCCCGTATCTTGTCCCGTTCCAGCCCCGTCAGACGCTGCAACCGCATGTCAAGAATGGCCTTGGCCTGCACTTCGCTGAGACCGAACCGCAGGGTCATTTCATCGGCGGCGGCCTTCGCGTTCTCCGACGCCTTGATGAGCGCAATAATTTCATCGATGTTGTCGAGCGCGATAATCAGTCCTTCCAGGATGTGCTGTCGTTCCCGTGCCTTGGCCAGGTCAAAGAGGGTTCTCCGCGTGATGACCTGTTTTCTGAAATTGACGAAACTCTGGAGGATCTCCTTGAGGTTGAATATCTTCGGCTGACCGTCCGTAATGGAAAGCATGATAATACCGAAGGATGATTCCATCTGGGTATGTTTGTAGAGTTGGTTCAGGATCACGCCCGACATCTCGTCTCGCTTCAGATCGATAACGATCCGCATGCCGTCGCGGTCCGATTCATCCCTCAGGTCGGCAATTCCGTTGATCTTCTTTTCCTTGACGAGTTCCGCTATCTTTTCGATCAGGCTTGCCTTGTTCACCTGGTAGGGAAGCTCCGTCACGATAATGCTTTCCCGGTCGCTCCGCGCATTCCGTTCGATAATGGCGCGGGCGCGCATCCGGACGATACCCCGTCCCGTTTTGTAGGCCGATACGATCCCCTCGCGCCCGTTGATGAATCCCGCCGTGGGAAAGTCGGGACCCTTGATATATCGCATGAGACCCTCCACCGATATGTCG
>CAYTUH010000097.1:1167-2090 GCA_964441165.1 uncultured Syntrophaceae bacterium | reverse complement strand
CTTCGGCCAGTTCTTTCAGGTTGTGGGGAGGGATGTTCGTGGTGACACCCACGGCGATTCCCGAAGAACCGTTCAGCAGGAGGGCGGGTATCTTCGTGGGAAGGACCGTGGGCTCCTGAAGGGATTCATCGTAATTGGGTAGAAAATCAACGGTTTCCTTGTCAAGATCCGCCAGCATTTCTTCAGTGATCCGTGCCATCCTGACTTCGGTATACCGCATTGCGGCGGGGGGGTCGCCGTCGATGGAACCGAAGTTGCCCTGCCCGTCGACAAGGGGATAGCGCATGGAGAAGTCCTGAGCCATGCGCACGATTGTGTCGTAGGCCGCCGCATCGCCATGGGGATGATATTTTCCGATAATATCTCCGACGATTCTCGCCGATTTCTTGTAGGGTCTGTTCCAGCGGTTTCCCAGCTCGGACATGGCAAAGAGCGCTCTCCGATGAACCGGTTTCAGGCCGTCCCGCACATCGGGGATCGCACGGCCCACGATGACGCTCATGGCATATTCCATGTATGATTTTTTCATTTCCTCTTCGATCGTTACCGGCATGTTTCGCTGGTAGAGCTGATCCATTTCATCCTCCTCAAAGTGCAAAGATCGTACCGGGTCGTACCCTCAAACTGTCTGTTGTTGAATGTTCGGGCGCGAACTGACGGATATATATGACGTATATGCTGCTCAGGCATTCACCTTAAATATCAAGGTTTGATACGTTGAGCGCGTTTTCAAATATGAAATCCCTTCGGGGTTCCACCTGATCACCCATGAGCGTGGTAAAGATTTCGTCTGCGATGACGGCATCTTCCACGGTCACCTGCAGCAGCGTTCTTCGTTCGGGATCCATGGTGGTTTCCCAGAGCTGCTCGGGGTTCATTTCACCGAGGCCTCTACATCGCCGGACGGATATGCCCCGGCGGCC
>CAYTUH010000097.1:0-1157 GCA_964441165.1 uncultured Syntrophaceae bacterium | reverse complement strand
CAGGCTGAGACGCCGGAGTCCCAGCCGGTCCCGGACGATGTAGCCGCCGTCTCCTCCCAGAATCTCCAGGCCGGCGGCGACGTGAAGAAACGGTACGTCATGATCGGGCTGCCCAAGGCCGGAAATGCCCCGGCGGCCGGTCTGTACCACGTATTCGACAAGGGCCTTCATGCTATCCAGTTCTTTTTCCTTCTTTTCTTCGCCGCCTCCGTTCTCCACCACCCTGTAGGGGGCTTCGCCGAGCACGGCCAGCTGATTAAAAATGCCCCGGGCCTCGGAAAACTTGGGAAGGTCGAAGATATCCATATCGATCCAGGTAATGTTTTCGTAACCGTTAAGAACCGTCTTGAAAAAAAGCTTGTAGACTCCCCGCTCGATATCCGGTTCGGTCCAGCAGGTTGTCGTCTCTTCTCCAATGACTTTACCGATGCGCCTTCCCAACTTCAACAGTGACTCCTCGCTACGAAAATCCGTCCGGGAAAAGGCGGGGTCGCCGGCCAGCAATCGCACCACATCCCTGTTCTTCCCACTCCTTACGAATTTTTCCAGAATCGCGTCGAGTCGCATCCCCTTTTTAACCAGCTTTAAAAGGTTATTACCCGTTATGCGGGTACCCATACCCGTGATAACATGAACCCGTCCCACGCCGTTCTCGAGGATATAGTCCTCCATCAGCTCCTCGCTCTTGATGTAGAGTTCCTTTTTGTGCTCCATCAACCGGAAGAGTGGTGGCTGGGCGATATAGAGGTACCCCCGCTCGATAAGTTCTCTCATGTACCTGAAAAAGAAGGTGAGGAGGAGCGTGCGTATGTGGAGCCCGTCCACATCGGCATCGGTCATGATGATCACCTTTTGATAGCGGAGTTTGCTGATATCGAAATCGCCCTCGCCGATCCCCGTGCCGAGGGCCGTCACAATGACCTTTATTTCGTTGTTATTGAGCATTTTGTCGAAGCGCGCCTTTTCCACATTCAGGACTTTCCCCCGCAAAGGCAGTATGGCCTGATTGCTCCTGTCCCGTCCCTGTTTTGCCGAGCCGCCCGCCGAATCGCCCTCCACGAAGTAGATCTCGCTTCTCGCCGGGTCACGTTCCTGACAGTCCGCCAGTTTGCCGGGCACTCTGGGGTGGCATCGGGAGGACAGCCCACCGTCACCAC
>CAYTUH010000096.1:0-8039 GCA_964441165.1 uncultured Syntrophaceae bacterium | reverse complement strand
CGTTTAAAAAACATTTTCATTTCTTTTCATATGGTCGAGATAGCCCTGGAGTATAATGGCGGCGGCAAGTCTGTCCACCACTTTCTTCCGCTTCTTGCGGCTCATGTCGGCCTCGATGAGGATCTCCTCGGCATCCTTCGTTGACAGGCTTTCGTCCCAAAATACCACGGGCACGGAAAGCCGTGATTCCAGAATCCCGGCAAAGGCCCGTACTTTCTCGCACTGGGTCCCCTCTTTGCCTCCCAGCGTCACGGGATAGCCGGTAACGATCTTCTCGACGGCAAAGTCCTCGACGAGTTTTCCGATCTCCGCGATATCACGATCGAGTGTTTTCCTCTCGATCGCACAAAGACCGCGCGCCGTGATGCCAAGTTCATCACAAATCGCCACCCCGATGCGCCTGCTTCCGTAATCCAATCCGAGTATTCTCATAGCGTGACTCCCCCTATCACACGTCAATATGATAGGCAAACAAATTCTAAATCCTTCGAGGATGAGAGTTGCCGTTTCTTTTGGAGTTGTGCAAATCAGCAGATTTTGTTAACACTCTATGCAGCGTTTCACCTATAGTACCGTACTCGTCACGGATTAACAAAAAACATTTTCACGGCATTGTAATCTTTGATTATGAAACATATCATTCTCGGCACCGCCGGTCATGTCGATCATGGGAAAACGGCGCTTATCAAGGCACTCACCAGCGTGGACACGGACAGGCTCAAGGAGGAAAAAGAGCGCGGGATCACCATCGAACTGGGCTTCGCACCTCTCGTCCTGGCGAAGGGACAGAAAATCGGTGTCGTCGACGTCCCGGGTCACGAAAAATTCGTCAAGAACATGGTTGCCGGAGCCGGAGGGATCGACATCGTTGTCCTCGTAATCGCCGCCGACGAAGGCGTCATGCCCCAGACGCGGGAACACATGGAAATATGTGATCTGCTCGGAATCAGGAATGGCCTGGTCGCACTCACGAAAAAGGACATGGTCGACGATGAATGGGCGGCCCTGGTCACCGACGATATCAGGCAATTCCTCGAAGGGACCTTCCTGGAAGAGGCACCAATCGTCCCCCTCTCCTCGACAACGGGTGAAGGCCTGGAGGAATTTCTCGGGGAGTTGCAGAAAATCGTCGACGTCGTTGAAGAGCGCCGCGACACGGGAATATTCAGACTTCCCGTTGATCGCGTCTTCACCATGAAAGGGTTCGGAACCGTCGCGACGGGCTCTCTTCTGGGCGGAAAGGTCCGCACCGGCGAAACCGTCGAAATCGTTCCCTCAAGGATCGTCGCGAAAGTCCGGGGCATTCAGATACACAACGAATCGGTTGAACAGGCCGAAGCGGGTAACAGGACCGCCATCAACCTCCAGGGTGTCGACAAGGCGACCATCCAGCGGGGCGATGTCATCAGCCATGCCGACTCGCTCTACCCGTCAACCCGATTCGACATATTCCTGCGTCACCTTCCGAACGCCAGAAAAAACCTGAAGAACAGATCACTCGTGCGGTTTCACGTGGCAACATCGGAACTCATCGCACGCCTCATCCTTCCCGGCGGCGTTGAAATCGAACCGGGTACGGCCGTCTACGGCCAGGTAATTCTTGAATCGCCCACGGTCGCCCTTGCGGGAGACCGTTTCGTCATCAGGAGCTATTCGCCGGTCACCACCATAGGGGGCGGTGAAATTCTCGATCCCCTCACGGTGAAATACAAGAAGAACAGGGAGGCCCTGCTGGAGGAGATGAAAATTCTTCATCATGGAGCCGACCGCGACCGCGTCGCCGTCATTCTCGGGCGGTCCGGCCTTGCAGGCATCACGGTCCGGCAGCTTCAGATACGCACGGGGACATCCCTGAAAGAACTGAATGCCATTATCGACGACATGCTTGCGCGCAAAGAAGCGCTCCTGCTGGACAAGGAAAAACGCACCATCGTCTCGGCACCGGCGTATCAGTCCGTCCAGGAAAAAATCATGGAAGCCTCCGCGGCCTACCATGAAAAGAATCCCCTGCGCGAATGGATCCACAAGGAAGAGCTGAGAAACACCATCGGTACCTACACCCATCCGAAGCACTTCAACAGCGCGCTCCGCAACCTTGAGAACACCGGGAAGATAAGCACCGAACGTGAAAACGTTCGCCTCGCGGAACACCAGGTCAACCTTGCAGGCGATCTGGAAGAACTGAAAGAGAAGAGCGCGGGGCGCTACCGCACGGCAGAACTGTCACCTCCCCTGACAAAGGAGGTGATCGAAGACGCGGGCATTCAAAAAAAGGCCGCCGTCACGGTCCTGTCACTCCTCCTCGGCGAGGGGAGACTCATCAAGGTCAGCGAGGATCTTTACTTTGACAGTGCTGCCCTGGCACAACTCAGGGAAGATTACCGCCAGCTCCTCCTGCGCACGGAAAAGGCGTCGCCGGCCAGTTTCAGGGAATTGACCGGCCTGTCACGAAAATTCACCATCCCCCTCATGGAGTACTTCGACAGGAGCAGACTCACCATCCGGGTCGGAGATCATCGCATCCTCCGGGAAGGGGGGAAGAAATGAAGGAACTCCTTCGCGAATACGCCATTCAGACCTTCGACGGCACCACCACGGGGAAACAGGTCGACGAAGTCATCACGGAACGCCCTCTCGACATCATCGTCAACGGCCGCAGGATAGTCACGATCGCCTGCACGGGCCACTACCTGAAGGAACTTACCCTGGGGTATCTGAAATCGGAGGGTCTGATCGCCACCCTGGACGACGTCGCCGAAATCGACGTCACGGGGGACCCGCCCTCGGCGACCGTCACCATCGCAGAGGGAAGATCGGCCGAACATACCCGCAGTGGAACCCTGACCATCATGTCGAGCGGTGCCCGGGGGAAAGGCCCTGACGCCATCGAAGGACCCCTGGAGTCGGATCTGCGGTTCCCGGGGCGTCATGCCCTTTCGCTGATGGAGGTGCTGCTCTCGTCCTCCCCTCTCCACAAAAGGACGCACGGGGCACACTGCTCCGCCCTCGCCGACGGGAAGGGCATCATCGCCTATCGCGACGACATCGGCAGACACAACACCTACGACATGCTGGGAGGATACGCGCTCCTCGAAGGGATTGACTGCTCCGACAAGATCGTCGTCACCACGGGAAGGGTGTCGACGGAAATCGTCATGAAGGTCTACCGCATGGGAATTCCCGTCATCATATCTCATGCAGTACCCACCTCCCGTGCCCTCGAATTATGCCGTGACGCGGGCATCACGCTCATCGGATACGTACGGAAGGGAACCATGAAAATCTATGCCCATGAGGAGCGAGTTCTATGCTGACCCCAAAATCTGTTTTCATCAAAGATATCCATGCGGGAGACGTCGTTAACGACTCCTTTCTTGCCTTTGAAAAGAACATGGCCGTCACCGTGAAGGGAAACTCCTATCTCAACCTCCGCCTGCGGGACAAAACGGGGGATATCGACGGGCGTGTCTGGGACAATGCGGAAGCCCTGAACGGTTCCTTCAAAAGGGGCGACGTGATCTTCATCAAGGCACGGGCAACGAGTTACAGAGACATCACGCAACTCACCATTACCGATATTGCCGTCCTCGATGACGATGCCGTAAATCCCGTCGATTACCTGCCCGAGTCACGATCAAACCGCGATGAAATGTTTGCTGCACTGAAAGAAATCGCGGCATCCGTTGAAAACCCTTTTCTCAGGACTCTTCTCGACGGATTCCTGGAAGATCAGGACATCGCCCGGGCCTTCCGGACCGCGGCGGCGGCGAAGGGATTTCACCACTCCTATATCGGCGGCCTGCTGGAACACACCCTTTCGGTCACCCGGGTTCTCGATGCGATTGCCGGCTTCTACCCCCAGGCGGACCGGGATCTCCTCCTTACGGGAGGTATCCTTCATGATATCGGCAAGATCACCGAACTCTCCTTTACGAAGATTATCGACTATACCGACGAGGGACGGCTTATCGGGCACATCGTACTGGGAATAGAACTCCTGAACAGGAAGATTGCTGGCATTGAAGGATTCCCCGAAAATCTCGCCATGAAGCTCCGCCACATCATGGTGAGCCACCACGGGGAACTGGAATTCGGCTCGCCCAAGCGCCCCAAGACCCTCGAGGCGCTCCTGGTCAACTACGTGGACGACCTCGACGCCAAGGCCAATGCCTTCAGGGAATTCATGAATGATGCCGATGATGATTCGGACTGGACGCCCTACCATCGGCTCCTGGAACGGTTCCTCTATAAGGGGAAGTAGTCTCGTGGCGATCTGCCCTCGCCGCCGCACCGCAGAGAGAAGCATCCTGCGGGGGAGGATCCCCCTCCTAATCCGAACGGAAGATGCCGATGAGCAGACAGAGCGCCCCGAGGCAAAAGAGCAGCACAAAGAGCTGCATCGTCACGACATGGCTCACGGCCTTGTGGACGTAGAACCATGGGATCGCATCGACCCAGTTGAAATACTGCTCGCCGATGGTATTGACGAGGCTGATATTCGCATCCACGGCATCGGCGGCCGCCTTGTCACTCACATAGGCGCTTTTTGACAGCACCGACAGGACCGCCTGATATCCGTAGAGCGAAAAACTGGCAAGCCATAAAATGATTCCCGAAAGGGTAAACTTGGACATGATCCCTACCTCCTGATCACCGTGATGGATCACAAGATTTTCATTCTTTTCCGATTAGGGTTACCCTGCCCTTCATGAACTCACCTGCAGGAGAACGCTCTTTCACCTGTCCGGGCTGTTTCCCCGCCGGCGGTGAGGGAACAACCCGGCCACCTCTGACCTTTTGCAATGCAGCCTGCCCATGATGCGTGACATCCGGCACCCTTCCCTGCGATCATGGAGGTTCCCGGATTTCTCTATTTCCCGGGAGATTTTCCGTACCCGATTCTCCCGGCGGCCTCCTCGATGATATCGAGGGCTCCGGCATCCTCGATGGTGGAGGGCACGGGATAGTCCTCGCCGTTGGCTATCTTTCGCATGGTGCCGCGAAGGATTTTGCCCGAACGTGTTTTCGGCAATGCCTTCACCAGGGCACACTCTTTGAAACAGGCGACGGCACCGATCTCGGAACGTACCATCTGAACGAGTTCCTTCACCACATCCCCGGAATTACGGTCGACCCCGGCCTTCAGCACGGCAAAGCCGATGGGCACCTCCCCTTTCAACTGGTCCCGTGCGCCCAGCACTGCACATTCCGCCACGTCGCGGTGCTTCGCGATGATCTCCTCCATGGCGCCCGTGGAAAGGCGGTGCCCCGCCACATTGATCACATCATCGACACGGCCCATAATGAAGACATACTCGTCTTCATCTATGTACCCCCCGTCACCGGTCACATAAAAACCGGGGATCTCCGTCACGTATTCGAGGAACCGCCTGTCGTCGTTCCACAAGGTGGGAAGGCATCCGGGCGGCAGGGGGAGCTTCACCACCACCACACCCTCCTGGCCATGGGGAAGCTTCGTCCCCTCGTTGTCGACGATCTGCACATTGTAGCCCGGTACCGCCTTGGTGGGAGACCCCGCCTTGACGGGAAAGGGTTCGATGCCCATGCAGTTCGCGGCGATGGGCCAGCCCGTTTCGGTCTGCCACCAGTGATCGATCACCGGTATTTTCAGCATATCCGACGCCCAGTGATAGGTATCGGGGTCAAGACGCTCGCCGGCAAGAAAGAGATACCGGAATCCGCGCAGATCGTATTTCTTGAGATAGGTTCCCTGAGGGTCCTCTTTCTTGATGGCACGGAATGCCGTCGGCGCCGTGAAGAGAACCGACACACCATGTTCCGAGATCACCCGCCAGAACGCCCCCGGATCGGGCGTCCCCACCGGTTTACCTTCATAGACGATGGTGGTGCAGCCCGCCAGGAGGGGGGCATAGACGATATAGGAATGCCCGACCACCCAACCCACATCCGATGCCGCCCAGTAGACCTCGCCCGGATTGACACCATAGAGATACTTCATCGTCCACTTCAGGGCCACGGCATGACCGCCGTTGTCGCGCATGACGCCCTTCGGCTTTCCCGTGGTTCCCGATGTATAGAGAATGTAAAGGGGGTCGGTAGCCGCCACGGTGACACAGCCGACCGGTTCTGCATCCCTCATCAATTCATCCCAGGCAAAATCGCGACCGGGAAGGAGTTCCGCCTGAACCTGCGGCCTCTGATATATGATGCATCGGTCCGGCTTGTGACCGGCGATTCTGATCGCCTCGTCCAGGAGCGGTTTATAGGGGAGGACCTTCTTCCCCTCGATGCCGCAGGATGCCGTCACCACCAGCTTCGGCGTGGCGTCATCGATCCGGATGGCCAGCTCGTTGGGGGCAAACCCGCCGAAGACGACGGAGTGAACCGCACCGATCCGGGCACAGGCGAGCATGGCCACCAGCGATTCCGGAATCATGGGCATGTAGATGATGACCCTGTCACCCTTACCGATACCCAGCTGCCTGAGGACACCGGCAAATTTCGACACCTGGTCCAGGAATTCATTATAGGTAATCTTTCGGACCGTACCGGTAACGGGGCTGGCGTATATTATCGCCGTCTGTTCACCTCTCCCCTGCTCTACCTGGTAATCAACGGCATTATAGCAGGTATTCAGCTCACCCCCGACAAACCACCGGTAGAAGGGCTTCCTGCTGTCATCGAGCACCCTGTCCCATTTCTTTTCCCAGATGATTTCCTCTGCGGCCTTTCCCCAAAAGAGTTCCGGTTCTTCGATCGATTGATTAAAGATCTCTGCGTAGGATAATTTCTGAGCCATGCACCCCTCCTTATGTATCTTCGATTATTTTCGCTCCCCAAAAAGGGCTCGGCCGATGCGCACGATTGTCGCTCCTTCTTCGATGGCGACTTCGAAATCATCGGTCATCCCCATGGAGAGTTCTCTCATCTCAACACCAGGAATATTTGCATCCACAACCATGTCCCGCAGTTCTCTCACGCCGGCAAAGGAAGGCCTGGCGTCTTCGGGATCGTCAAACCAGGCCGGCAGGGTCATGAGACCCCCTACGGCAAGGTGCTCCAGTCCTGCCACCTCCCGTATAAGCGGAATCAATTCCCCCCGGGGGACGCCGCTCTTTGTATCCTCGCCGCTTATATTCACCTCGATGAGAACCGGCATTACCCTGTCGATCATCTTCGACCGTCTGTCAAGCTCACGGGCAAGGCTCATGCGATCCACCGAGTGAACCATGTCGAAGAATCGCACCGCGTACTTCGCCTTGTTCGACTGCAGGTGCCCGATCAGGTGCCACTCGATGGAACGTCCCATTTTTTCTATCTTGCGCTTTGCCTCCTGCACGTAATTCTCTCCGATGATGTCGACACCGCATTGTATCGCCTCCATGATACGATCATCGTCAACGGTCTTTGTCACCGCCATGAGTTTCACGTCCCCGGGGTTTCTCCCCGACCGCAGGGCCGCTTCGGCGATCCGCTCCCGTATGTGTTCGATATTCTTCCGAACCGATATCATAGCCGTCCCTTCTGAAAAACAACCGCTCCGACACCTTTCAGCGCCGACACTACCTCGCAGAGGGGCAGTCCGACCACGTTGGTGTAGGAACCGCGAATTTCCTTGATAAAAAATGCCGCCTTCCCCTGTACCGCATAGGCCCCCGCCTTATCATAGGGTTCATCGGTACGGATATACCACTCAACCTCGTCATCCAGGAGGGTCTTGAACGCGACCAATGATTCCACGGCATCATTAATGATAATGTGCATGCTTTTTTTTACAATGGCGAAACCGGTTATCACGCGATGCTCCCGTCCGCTCAGGCTCTTCAGCATGGCGCGCGCATCTTCGGGAGACCCCGGCTTCCCCAGCACCTTGCCGTCAATAATGACAATGGTATCGGCGCCCAGCACCCACGCATCGGGGTTCCCGGAGGAAACGGCCTGTGCCTTTTCTCTCGAGAGTCTCATGACGTGGTCACGCACCGACTCGCCCTGATGATACTCTTCATCGATATCACTGGGAACCACCGAAAAGGTGAGCCCCATTTCACCCAACAGCT
>CAYTUH010000095.1:5998-8040 GCA_964441165.1 uncultured Syntrophaceae bacterium | reverse complement strand
ATGACCATCCTGACCTATCCCGACAATATCGTCGGCCACATCTTTGTGAGCTGGCTCCATCCCTTCAAAGAGCAACGGATTGTCGTCATCGGTTCAAAGGGGATGCTTTCCTATGAAGATTCCTCCAATGCCAAGGACATCCTCTTTTATGAGAAAGGGATCGACTGGATACAGGGCGAACCCATCATGAGAAACGGCCCGACGGAAGTCATCCCCTACGAAAAAAGCATGCCTCTCACGGAGGAACTCCGCTATTTCGCCGATCACCTGAACGGTGATCCCGTGGAACTGGCCGACGCGCAGAACGCGGTGGAAGTGCTCGCTATCCTTGAGAAGGCATCGGAAAGCCTTCTTAAGGGAACGGAAATCAAAATCAGGAAGGAAACGCGACCGGGTGCCGATCCGGTCTTTGTGCACGAAACGGCCGAGGTCGACGAGAATGTGACGATCGGTGCGGGGAGCAGGATATGGCATTTTTCTCACATACTGTCGAATACACGAATCGGTGAAGACTGCACCATCGGCCAGAATGTCGTCATCGGTCCCGCGGTGGAAATAGGGAAGCGGTGCAAGATTCAGAACAACGTCAGCGTCTACAGGGGCGTCATACTTGAAGACGGTGTCTTTTGCGGCCCCTCCATGGTCTTTACCAACGTCTACAATCCCCGTGCCGAAATCCGCAAGATGGATCAGGTTCGGCCGACTCTCGTGAAAAAAGGTGCCACCATCGGCGCCAACGCCACCATCGTATGTGGAACGACAATAGGGCGCTACGCCTTTATCGGTGCCGGTGCCGTCATCACGAAGGATGTGCACGACCACGCACTCATGGTCGGCAACCCGGCCCAAAAAATCGGATGGATGTGTGAGTGCGGCGAACGTCTCGATGACGATTACAAGTGCAGAGAATGTGGAAAGAAATACAAAAAAACAAAACAGGGGCTTAAAGAAAAATGAAGATAGTCACCATCGTTGGAGCCCGGCCCCAGTTCATTAAATCGGCGCCCGTGAGCAGGGCGATTCGTAGCGCGGGCCACCGGGAAATCCTCGTTCATACCGGGCAGCACTATGACGACGGAATGTCGGCGGTCTTCTTTCGCGAGATGGGCATCGCCGAGCCGGATGTCAACCTTGGCGTCGGATCGGGGACGCACGGCGTGCAGACGGCGCAGATGCTCACCGGCATAGAAAAGGTGATTGTTGACGAACGGCCCGATTGCCTGCTGGTCTTTGGTGATACGAACTCGACCATCGCCGGGGCGCTCGCGGCGGTCAAACTCCACACGCCGATCGCCCACGTGGAAGCGGGGCTGCGCTCCTATAACCGGGAGATGCCGGAGGAACACAACAGGGTCCTCACCGACCACTGCAGCGACGTGCTTTTCTGTCCCACGGAAACCGCCGTTAGAAACCTGAGGCGGGAAGGATTTACCAATATCGTCAATGAGGGCTCATTCACGGAATCACCTGAATCTTCAATCCTCGGATCTCATCTCTCAACAGGGGCACCGCCGCTCGTCATCAATATCGGCGATACCATGTACGACGCCGTCCTGGAATTTTCCACCCTTGCCCGGCAGCGCTCGACGATCATGGACGAGGTGGACCTGGAAAAGGGCGGCTACTGTCTCGCGACGCTGCATAGGCCCTACAATGTCGATCACCCGGAACACCTGACCGATATTCTCGAGGCCTTTATGGAAATCGGCGGAACGGTCATCTTTCCCGTTCATCCGCGCACGCGCGGCCGCATTGCGGCCCTTGACGCTTCCTTTGTTGACGGTCTTGAAAAAAGCGGGGTCAAATTGATCGATCCGGTGGGGTATCTCGACATGCTCATCCTCGAGCAGAACGCCCGTGCCGTCCTGACGGATTCCGGCGGCATGCAGAAGGAGGCATACTTCTTCGGGGTGCCCTGTGTGACGCTGCGCCCGGAAACGGAATGGGTCGAAACAGTGGAGTCGGGATGGAATGTCCTTGCAGGCAGCAGTAAATCGCTGATCGTGGAAAAAGCGGCGGCGGCGAAACCGCCCAAGTCGAGC
>CAYTUH010000095.1:0-5938 GCA_964441165.1 uncultured Syntrophaceae bacterium | reverse complement strand
GTTCTCTCCCTGCGAGATGCATGAAACTGTAACGTTGCGGACCTGAGTTGCTGTTGAAAATCGAGTTTTGACTGAAAGTAATTTACATAGCGGGGCGCTGCTTCCGGACCGTTGCATCAGGATTCTCACGGGGAGTGTCTTCTTTTTCCTGGGCCTCTTCGTCTTTTTCAATCCCTTTCCCCATACCACGGCAATCAAGGAAATCAGTTTTTACCTCTCCCTCGTCCTTGCGATCGTTCTCGTCGCCACACGGTCGGTCAGGTTTTCCTTCCGCTCGCCCCTGACCGTCCCCTTTCTACTCTTTACGTTCTGGGCCGTCTTCGGCCTTTTTTTTGCGACCTATAAAGAAGCCAGCATCCACGACTTTATCCTGCACTGGCTCAAATACCTGGTCTTCTATTACCTGCTCGTCAATTTCTTCGATTCCCGGAAGAAGCTTGTCATACTTTCCTGGATCATCATCGTCTCGGCGGTGGTATTCTCCGTCGGCGGGATTGTCGAATTCTACTGGATCGAAGGGCATCGGTTTCCCCGGAAACCAGTCAATTTTCTCGAGAACTCGACCAATGTCATCGGGTTTGTGACGCTGTTTGCGATTCTTCTGTCGATACATTTTCTTTCCCGCGTCGAAAAACTGTACGAGAAAACAATCCTGGTCATTTCACTGGCGAGTGCGTTGGCAATGAGCGTGTTTACGCAATGCCGCGCCACGCTACTTGCTCTTGCCGCATCGATGACAGTCCTCTTCCCGCGCAACAAAAAGGTAATATCAGTTCTTCTTATTGTGCTCGTACTCCTGCTTGTGGCCTCACCGGCCGGGAATCGGTTTACCTTCGATGCTCTGGAACGAAAAATAGACAAGGGCGCGCGATTCAAAATCTGGTACACCAACTTCGAAATGTTCAAGGACCACCCCGTTAAGGGGACGGGCTTCGCTCTGGGACGGCTGTGGCATGACGAAGAAGTGTGGAAAAGCTACTCCGCAAAGGTCCCTCCTGAATGGCGGGTAAAATTGAAACACGAACCCCACAATATGCTTATCAGCATCGCCGTCCGACTCGGCATCGTGGGGTTGGGACTCTTTTGCTGGATTCTTTACTCCTTTTCACGGATGTGCTGGATCGTGGCGCGAAGGGGGCGGGACGATTTTATTCGGAGCCTCGGTCTCTGCCTGACCGCCGCCTTTATCGGCTACATGATCAAAGGCGTATTTGAGGAGGCCTTGACCCATATCGCGGCGATCACCCTTTTTACGATATTTGCCATGATAACGGTTCTGTGGAATCTTAACAAAGAGAAACCGGACACACTTGATCACAGAAGAGCATGAGACGTAATTCACATTAATGCGTTCGCTGACGAATGGAAAAGCTGTTATTGCAAGCCCACTGAAAGCGTTACGGCAATTTGTTTCTAAAGAGTTTGCTGAAAGCTGATTGCCGACGGTTGATCGCTTTTCAGGATTGTTTCATCGTAAACAAATCAATCTGATATATTTATGAATCAGGAAAACATGCTTTCAAGAGCCATGAGAGAACCCTGTAATGCAATATATTTGAAAAAAATAGCCCTCGCAGCATGCTTTCTCATGCTTGTTTTCATTATGTTTTACTATAATTCAAAGGACATAAACCTGAGAATAGCGTATGGAGGTTATGGACCCCAGGATTATATTGCGCAAAAACTTCATCCCGAAAATTTTCAAAAGGATTTTGCGCCGGGTATGATTTTTACCTATGATCATTCCCTTCCCATGAGGGCCTACTATTATTTAGCCAAATATTGCGGCATCAGTCCGAGCACAACCATATATCCTTATATGTTTCTTCAGACACTGCTTTTTTTGCTGTCAGTTGCTTTTTTGTCGCAAACCCTGTTCAGGAATAAGATTGTTACATTCATTTCATTGATAGTAATATCCGTTAGTGATCTGGCGGGATTGAACTTGGCAAGATTCGGTACCGGTTATGGTTCATACCTTGGGTTCCCATTATTTTACGCTTATGCAAATGCATTCAGACTGTTTGCACTCGGATTTTTCCTGAAAAATAAATACATCCCATGCTTTATCTTTCTGGCTCTGTCTGTGTATTGCCATGTGAACATGGGACTTTTTGCCGTTGCCTTCATCGGCGCGTATCTGCTTTTCAAGCCCCGATTATTGAGTGATAAATCTGTCCTGATTGGAATGTCAGTATTTTCAGCCCTGGTCGTTCCGCATATCTATTCAATAATATCCACTGCATCGTTATCATCCGGCGGCATTTCGGCTGAACAGTGGGTTCAATCAACAAAAATCTTTAGTTTTCATTGGTATCCGATAACAATGGAACTGTTTACAAAAAATGCTCACAGGGAATTTTTCCCATTCCTGATGCTGTGTTTTTTCTTCTTCGTGGCACTGAGGTATCAGGATATTAAGGATGAAAAAAATTTAAAAATAATTGCCGGATCTGTCGCATGTCTGATCATGGGAATATTGGGAGTTGTTTTTTCTGACGTTTATCCGATACCCTTTTTGATCAAGATATCCTTACAGCGCTCCACAGGGCTGATTACTTTCTTCGGAGTTATATATATTATTTATTATATTTACCGAAAGATGGATTCCGGCGACATTGTTAATGTCTTTTTGGCCGCTTTCAGCCTATTTGTTCTTGCCTTTTCCAAGCCGGGAATTGCAGTATTGCCATTGTTTTTGTTGTTGTTTACGGATATGCAAGAAGGGCGTTTTGGCCCAATCAAGATGAGCTTTGATGAAATCAAAATTGCAAGAATTTTTTATTATACCGTTGCCTTCTTACTCCTGCTGATTGTACTTGCCGGTGTTCTTCAGGATAAATTTAAAATTGCCCATAGTGTATATGCCCATCTATGGACACCTCTGCAATATTTTAATCCTTTCACTGGTTATGATTTTTTGTTGCGCGGTGGAGTCTTCAAAGTTTCTCCTGTTTATATATCTTTAATAGTGTCCGCGGTCTTGTGCACGGGTTCTGTGATTATTCTCAGGTTCGCCGGAAACAGGACCTTGACTACACTGTTTATAGGAGTATTTGCCATAATGTCTCTCTGGGGTGTTTGGTATCTTGAGCGTGATCATTATTTGAGATGGCATAACAGCTATGCCAAAATAGCTGAATCATACCTTGATGTTCAGCTATGGGCCAAAAAAAATACACCGGCCGACGCACTCTTTATGCCTGATCCTTCACACAGTTATGGCTGGAGAGATTTTTCTGAAAGAAGCAGTTTTGGAAACCTGAGAGAATGGGGATACTGTGCCATTGCATATAATCCGGACCTTAAATTGTATCAAGAAGGTTTGGAGAGAATGAGAGAATTCGGAATTGATGTTGAGAAAGTAAGCGATGAAGATTTGAGAACATCGAAATCCCGTATTTATGGTCAGAAATTGAAAAGGGACATTCAGAAATCATATTACACGATGCCTGGTGACAGGTTTGAGCTTTTAAATGATAAATATAGAGTTGATTATATGGTCATGAATAAGAAATATCATACGCCGGCTCAACAGGTAACCTTACTCAAAGAATTTAGAACGGTATATACGAACGATGATTTCATTGTCTATGCTTTTGGAAAGCAACGATCTGATTTTTAGAGTTTTTTAATTTGCCATCGAATATTTGCTTTTTACGAGTACATCAAAATTAAATCAGTGTGATGTGAATATGTAGTCACCGGTTTTCACCATCGAAGCCGGAAAGATGATAAGCAATCCCAGGACATTGGAGCTGCAGTGGAACTGCTCGACATACAAATATTCTGCGACCTCGTTGAGGTGAAGTCCTTTACCGAGGCGGCGCGGAAAAACTGCCTCACCCAGTCGGCGGTGTCACAGCGGATCAACCGGCTGAACGAGTATTACGGGAACAAGCTTTTCCTGAACAAAAAGCGTCTCGTCCTTTCATGGCACGGCAAGTACCTGTACGAAAAGTTCAGGGACATCCTGAAGATATACGCCACCACCGAGGAAATTATCGAAAACAAGGCCGCCATGGATATCGTCTCCATCGGCTTGTCTGAAAACGCCAAGACAAAATATTTCGGCAGTGACCTCTTTCAACGCATCGCGGAGAATAACGTGCTCCCGGAAATTTACATCGGACCGTCGCAGAGCATTTATGAAAAGGTCCTGTTCGGGTCTCTCGATTACGGAATCATGGGAAGCCTGCCCCACGAGCCGGGCGATCTTGTCGTCAATAAACTCTATGACGAAAAAATAGTCCTGGTCACGGCGACGGGGAATCCCGTCGAAACGATCGTCCTCAGCCGAGTCCCCCTTATTCTCGACCACCGTGATTCGGGGCTCTACCTCTTCCTGAAAAATGCCTTCCTGTCGCGCGGGGAGGATGTGGAGAAATTCAACATCAAGGGATTCGTGGGCACCTCTTCCGAAAAGCGTGCCATACTTGCCCAAACGGATTTTTATGCCTTTCTGCCCGAGTGGTACGTCAGCGAGCAGCCCGGGCTCGACGCAGTCCCGCTCGATATCGAACTGACACGTGACTTCTATGAGATTTACCGAAAAGAAAGGACCGGGAAGGTCGCCTTCCTTCGCGATCTCATTAGCGAGCTTAATAAGTCCCCGAAGTAATTAAAACATATAATTGGGAATTCGCCGATGCCCGTGTTACAGAGCCTTCCAGACCATACAAGGAGGGTTATCATGAAAGCAGCAAGGATTTTCGTAGGCGTATTCCTGATTGCGTCAATCCTGACAATCGGATGCGGCGCGGCACTCGCAGGTTCCAGTGTCGATCTTCGCTACGGCGCTCAGTACTATCCCGGAGAATTCGTTCTTCAGGGGTATCCCGAACTTTGGGACAAGTACGGGTTGAAGGTCGAGCATATCCTGTTCAGCTCGGGGGGCGAAAACAATCAGGCGCTGATTTCGGGAAAATGCGATGTCAATTGCGGGTCCGACAGCAAGACCGTGGGACTCTTCAATGTATTGGGCGATAAAGTAATTATCATCGGCACGATCCAGAAAGGCGACCGTTACTCCACCGTCGTCCGCGCCGATTCGTCATACAAGACCTGGCAGGATTTGAAGGGCAAGACCGTCGGGACCCGTCTTGGCACGGGCGCCGAGCAGGTTCTTCGCAGGTACTTCGATCAGCAGGCCGATCTCTCGTGGGAAGACTTCAGGTGGGTCAACCTGAAGCTTGAAGATATGATTGCCGCCCTTCAGGGGGGAAGCATCGAGGCCTTCACCGCGTGGGAACCCACCTGCGCTATTGCCGAAGCCCAGGGCGTCGGAAGTGTGATGCGGACCTATGGCGACATTTCACTCGTCCCCGTTTCACTTCATACCACTGAAAAGTTCGCGGCGAAACACCGGGCCGAGATCGTGAAGTTTCTTGCCGTCCATCTTGACAAGGCCGATCTGATCAAGAACGATCCCGACCGGGCGGCCGAACTCGCGGCGAAGGCTGCCGGCGCGAAAGGATACAACGTCTCCGGTGACGCTTTCAAACGCGTATTCAAAAGAATCGACTTTTCTCTTGATGTGAACGACGAAATTCTTGCGGCCATCAACGATACGGCACAGTTTCTCTTCGATGAAGGAAAAATAAAGAGTGTTCCCGTAATCAAGTACGACAAGAGCTTCCTCGAAGAGGCGAAGGAACTGCAGAAGAGCAAAGAATAGAGAAGTAAGAAGTAAGAATGATAGCTGTCAGCGATCAGCCGTCAGCGGTCAGTAAAAACCAAAAAACTCGGATGCCTTTCACAAGGCAATGATGTCATTCCGGAATCCGCGTCAGCGGATATCCGGAATCCAATCCTGGATTCCCGCGTGCGCGGGAATGACTGTTTGTCGTGATTGTTGAGGAGTAGTGAAAAGTTTACAATAGATTGCCACGCACGCCGAGGGCGTGCTCGCAATGACAGGCCTTTTGGTTGCCACGCA
>CAYTUH010000094.1:4313-8132 GCA_964441165.1 uncultured Syntrophaceae bacterium | reverse complement strand
CGAGGAAGGACGATTCTTCGTGGAACCGCTCCGTGTGGTTCCGGTACCGGGAGAGACCCTTGAAGGGAAGGGATGGATTTCTCTCGACGGAGCCTATACCTTCGAACTCGACTCGGCGGGCATTTCGCTCCGGTCCGTCGATCTTCTCCGGGACCAGCAGATGGCCGAGGGAATCGTGGAGATCCATGTCGCCGGCGAAGGAACGCTGCAAAACCCCCGCCTCGCCGGCACCTTCACCCTTCGGGACCTCCTGTTGGAGGGGAAGAAATTCGACGATTTCAAAATCGATCTCGAAATCCGCGACTGGCTGGCACTGGCACAAGGACGGTTGAATTTCGACGTCGAGGGGTCTTACCATCTCAGGGAAAAGGACTTCGCCGCTTCCCTCACATTTCAGGAAAGCGATCTCGCCCCCTACTTCAAGATTGCAGGCAGACCCGAACTGACAGGTTCCGCCACGGGAACCCTTGAGGTAAAGGGGAATGCCGGTGCCCTCCAGAGAATCGAGGCCGTCGCCGACTTTCCCGAACTCACACTCCTCTTTTCGGGAAACCGCCTTCTGGCATCGCGGAACTTCAAGGCAACCTATGGAAGGGAAACCGTCGTGATATCCCCCACCCGTTTTGAACTCCTTCAGGGGGGCTCTCTTGAAATCGAAGGCAGGGGAACTCCCGACGGCGCCTTCGCCCTCTCCCTGAAAGGGAACATCCCCCTGCAGACCCTCGCACCGTTCCTTGAGGACCTTCCCGACCTTACGGGAAACGTGATGCTCGCCGCCGAGATGAAAGGAACCAGGGAGTCCCCCGATCTGCGGGGCCAGATCGAGCTCGATGACGTGGGATTCACCGTCCCCGGACTGCTTCAGAAACTTCACCAGGTGACGGGTCGCATTGAAGTAACTCCCGGCGCCGTGACCATCCAGTCCTTCAAGGGCCGCCTCGATTCGGGACGCTTCGACATGGCCGGGACCGTCGACATGGAAAAGATGAAACCGGTGCGGCTGAATGCCTCTCTTTCCTCAACCGCGCTGCCGCTCCAGATCCCCGACATGCTTGATCTCCTGGTAAACGCGGATCTGAAAGTGGAGGGGACACCGGACGAATCCTCGATCCGGGGAACATTGACGCTCCTTGAAGGGACCTATTACCGCGACGTCAACCTGAGCCTGCTTCAGCTCGTTACGGAAAGAAAGCGGGAGGAAAAACCGACGGCCGGGGAGATCACCTATCCCTTTCTTAAAAATATGTCTCTCGATATCACATTGAAACGGAGGAATCCCTTCGTCATCGACAACAATCTGGCACGGCTCGAAGTCTCCCCTGATCTCCGCATGAAAGGGACACTCAACAACCCTCTCATGGAGGGGCGTGCAGAGGTGAATTCGGGAACCATTACCTACCGGAAACGGACATTCACCGTTCAGAAAGGCGTGATAGACTTCATCAATCCATACCGGATCGAGCCAACCATCGACATCGCCGGCGACACCAGGATCAGAAAATGGCTCATTTCGCTGACGGTTTCGGGCACGCCCGATCAGCTCGGCTTCACCCTCGCCTCGGAGCCGCCCGAGGAGGACAGTGACATCCTTTCCCTGCTCCTTATCGGGAAGACGGCCCGTGAGCTGGCCGACAAGAATGGGGGAACCACCCAGTCCACGAAGGAAATGCTGGCGGAAATGCTGGCATCGACCTTTGGAGAGGATATCAAGACAACAACGGGACTGGATATCTTCGAGGTCGAAACGGGCACGCAGGAGGAGGAGACGACGTCGGAACATATCAAGGTCACTCTCGGCAAGGAACTCTCACGAAGGATGACGGTGAAATATTCCGCCGAAACGAAGGATGGAGAAATGATCCAGCGTGCCATTGCCGAATATAAATTTCTTGAGCACATCCTGCTGAGCGGCTTTCAGGATTCACAGGGTGTCTTCGGCGGAGAAATGCTTTTCAGGCTTGAATTTCGCTGACAACGATCGGAACAGTGACATGAAGAGACGAAGGAACAGCCGATTCAATACCAGACACCTCATCGTGATGCTTCTGTGCCTCACCCTGCCGGTCATCGCTCCATGGTCCGCACCGGCCGTCGCAACGAAACCGTCACCGGTTGTCGTGGAAATCATTCTGGACATAACCGCCCACCCCGGTGATCAAAGGGCTCTTTCGGAAATGGCGCGTAATCTGATCTTCATCCGCACCGGTGAATACTTTTCACCCACGAAGATGGAACATTCCATCGAGGCGTTGAAATTGAGCAATCTCTTTCAGAAAATCCATGTGGATGCCGACGAGGATGAAAAGGGAATGACCCTCCGATTCTCACTGAAGCCCTTTCGCCTCATAAGAAATGTCATCATTGAAAACGCCTATCCTCTCTTTGAGCGAGAGGTCCTTAATGTTATGACCATCTATCCCGGTGATGTCTTTACCGATGAGGAGCTTTCGGCCCAGAAGGGATTGATTGAGGCACTCTACCGGAGGGAGGGGTATGCAGCGCCGGCGGTGGAAACGGCAGCGGAGGAGGACCTCGCCGACGGGACCATCGTCGTTCACGTCCGCATCGAGAAAGGCCCCTTCTACTATCTGAAACGATTTGACATCTCGGGGAATCAAGCCGTCTCGAAGACGGCCATCAGGACCAGGATGCACGTCTGGCTTGCAACCTTTCTCCCCGGCAGTGGTGGACGATTCATCGAAAAGGACCTGAAAAACGATATCAAAGGCCTCCTGCAATATTACCGTTCACGAGGGTTTTTCGAGGCAAAAGCGGATTACACCCTCACCAGAGACCCGGACAGTCAGGAGGTCTCCCTCCTCCTGACGATCGATGAAGGTCCCCGGTACACCGTTGAATTCTCCGGCAACGAGGAATTCTGGGATTTCACCCTCGGAAAGGATCTTGTCTTTCTGAAGGAAGGAAACATCGGGAACCGCGGGGTGAGAAGAAGCATCAAGAATATCAGGGAGCGGTACCGGGCGGCGGGCTATCTCAATGCCGTCGTGAAGGCGGAAGATGCGACACCACCCGCCACGGATGCGGTCCGTCTCACTCGCATCGTCATAGAGGAAGGCCCGAGCACCATGGTGCAATCCATCGAAATCACGGGAAACCACTCGATCGACGAGGAAAAGATCAGAAAACAGATGCTCACCAAGGTTCCCGGTATTCGGGACAAGGGGATCTACGTCCCCGATGTCCTTCAGGACGACCTCATGGCCATCAAGTCCCTCTATCTGAAGGAAGGATTCATGGACGCGGCGATAGAGGAGGATGTCCGGCTAAGCGACGATGGGGAAAACGCCGCGATACGCCTCGCCGTCAATGAAGGAGTCCGGACGGTGGTATCGTCGGTCACGATCAGCGGCATCACGGCCGTTTCGGAAGAGGAGGCCCTGAATGCCCTCAGCATGAAACGGGGCGATCCCTTCCGGAGATTCCTGCTTCGCCCCGGCGAAAACGAACTGTCGGCACTGATCGCCGAAAAAGGATACCCCCACGTGACCGTCCGGGGGGAGGCAACAATCAGCGAAGACCGAAAAGAAGCCGCGGCAGCCTATTTCGTCGAAGAAGGCCCCCCGGTCGTCATGGGGAATATGTATGTGACGGGAAATTTCAGGACGAAAAAACGCATCATCGACAACGAAATCGATCTCGAACCGGGAGACCCCTTTTCACTGGCCAGAATGCTGAAAGGTCAGCGGAACGTCAGGGACATGGATATCTTTCAGAGCGTCCGTTTCAAGGCCATCGGGCTGAGGGAAAAGGGGGAACGGATAAGCCTCCTTGCCGAAGTCGAGGAAAAGAAGCCCTACT
>CAYTUH010000094.1:0-4291 GCA_964441165.1 uncultured Syntrophaceae bacterium | reverse complement strand
GGCCTCCCGACCGGGACCACCTCTTCGGTCACACGAAGGCGGGCGACCACAATCTTTTCGGCACTCGAAAGGACGCCTGGATCGGGGGCGACCTGAGCCAGATCGGCTACCGGACCGACCTGGGAGTCACGGAACCCCGCCTTTTCGGTTCTTCCATTTCCACGACCCTCTCGCTCTTTGCCGAACGACGGCAGGAATTCAACCAGGATTTCGGAACACAGGTCTACGGCTCGTCGATTGTGTTCCACCGCCGGTGGTTTGAACGGATCACCACGGACCTCGGGCTGCGCTATGAACTCAGGGAACAGTTTCTTCGCGACGATGACGATACCGGCGAACCGGTCCTGAGTCCCGAAGAACTGGTACCGCGGAGTATTCTGGTTACCACGCCTACGATCCGCTATGACAGCAGAGATTCCTTTATCCGTCCCCGAAAGGGCGTCTTTTCATCATTTTCCATGGACGTTTCGGCGGGCCTCCGGAATTCACTGGACAATTTCCTGCGGTACCGCGTGGATACGCGCTGGTTCGTCACGCCCTTCGAGAGCCTGACCCTTGCCTTTGCCGGCCGTGGCGGCTTCATCCAGGCCTACGGCGAGGCGGGGGACATTCCCGATGATCAGCTCTTTTTCCTGGGAGGGACGCTCGATGTGCGGGGATTCAGTGAAAACATGCTGCACACCGATGTCACGGGCGACGCACTGGGAGGACGTGCGGCGCTCTCGGCAAGCGTGGAAGGACGCTATGATCTGGGGTATAATGTCGAACTCGCCTGTTTCTATGACACGGGAACGGTCCGGGATTCCGTCGGAGAAATCCGGCTCGGCACCTTTCGCTCCTCCATCGGCCTCGGCCTGCGCTACATTACTCCCATCGGGCCCATCGGCATACTCTACGGCCACAAGCTTGACAGGAAAGAGGGTGAAGATGCGGGACGATTTCACTTTTCCATCGGCTATACCTTCTGACCGATCCCCGCACCGGGACCGATGCTTCAGCGGGAACACACCGGTTCACCGGCACAAGGGGCATTCCGATGAGAGGGTGCGGGCAATAGATTCCCTTGGTGATCCTGATCTCCGGAGCACCACCCGGCAGAAAATGTCGCCCGCCTCATCCATGAACTGTTGTGTTCCGTCGCTGCGCTCCCGGGACTATTCGCAGGGCAACTCCGTCACCGCCGCGGCGTTTTTACCGGCGATGATTCCGAAAACCGTGCAGTACATCATGGAATCACCGGTCCTGTATCCGTAGTCGATGTATCCTCCCACCAGTTCTCCCGCCGCGTGAAGCCCCTGCAGCACCATATCGTCACGGATGTTCAGAACTTCCGCGCCTTCGCTGATCTTCAGGCCTCCCAGTGTCAGAAGGAGCACCGGATTGACCTGCATGAAATAGAGGGGCGGTTCCAGCATCTCCCGGAAGGTCTGCCTGCCGAAGGCGTCCTTCAGCTGGCCCGCCGTCGCCTTATTGAAATCGCCGATGGTCTTCTCCAGGACCGCCGCATCGACTTCGATCATCCCCGCCAGGTCCGCGATACTGTCGGCACGCTTCACGATATTCTTCTTGATAAAGTCGGTCACCTTGGGATGACACTTCTCCACCATTACTTCGTAAACTTTTTTCTGTTTCAGCATCTCGAGGCTCACCTCGGTATACCCCGTCAACTCGTCGGTAAACCGCGCCCCCTTTTCGTTCACCAGGATGGCTCCTCCCGTGAGCGCGCCCGAGGTGAGGTAGGCCTTCGTCTTTACTTCGAGGGTGGGCGTCACCAACGCTCTATCTATGTTTACCGTATCGGCGCCTTCGACGAGGCCGATCACCAGGCCGTCACCCACGTTCGTGGGAGTGCCCGAGACGAGGGTCTTTTCCCACTGGGGAAGAAATTTCATGACCAGTTCCTTGTTGTTCATGAACCCGCCCGTCGCCAGGATTACGGATCGGGCACCTATGTGCTGCGTCTTTCCGTCAATCTCCGCCTCGACACCGGCGATTCTCTCCATTCCCTTGCTCACCTGGCTGTAGACATTCAGCACACGGGCTTTCGTCTTGATGCTGACACCTTTTTCCCTGCACAGATCGGCAAGAATCTTCACTACCTTCGCCCCGTACCCATCGGCCTGGATCACCCGTTTTTCAGGGCTCCCCATGGCAGGCTCGACCACATCGAGAAAGACCACCCCATGATCGATGAGCCACTGGATCGCGCCCCCACTTTCATCGGCCATAATCCGCGTTATCTTCGGATCGCGCCTGTTGTCGCTCAGTTTCATCGAATCGTCGTAAAAGGAGTCCGCCGAATCCCTGATTCCCATCTTTTTCTGCACGGGGGAGTTCGCCGCGTTGAACCATGCCGTTGAAAGAGAACTGTTGCCTCCCGTCACGGCAAAGGCCTCCAGAAGCATGACCTTCGCACCCGCCTCGGCAGCTGTAACAGCAGCGCACAGTCCGGCCATGCCCCCGCCCGCCACGACGACCTCGGTTGTATCGTCCCATTTCTGGGGCGCCGGCAGTGCCTCCACTCTCTTGATGCCGATCCCCATCAGGGCACCCGCCCCCGTCAAGGCGGCGATACCGGTCCCTCTCATGAACCCCCGCCGCGTCATTCCATTGCTTGATCTCTTTTCAGACATGTAATTCACCTCCCACATTGATAGGCTCTTACGTTGTTGCCTGTAAACCCACGGTACCTTCGACGCCGTGAGCCGTCCAACTGATTGTTGCCGCCATGAACCGGCGCTACGGATATATGGTCACATCAGCAATCAATAACAGAAGATAGCCCAGAATATCAGGATCGTGAGCAACAGACCGAGGATAACGCTCCCGAATCCGACAAAGGAAGTCACCAACTGCATTGACACACTCTGTCGCTTGCATTTGAGCTCCTCCAGCCGGTCTTCCTTCATGATGCGCTCATATTCCAGGGGCCGTTCTTTCTTGAGCACCTCAATGGTGTTGCATCCTGTAAAAATATTCGTTTCCATGGGAAATTTATTCGGCACCAGGTGATTATGGAAGAAGTGGACCGTGAATATGAATATGGCGGCCAGGAAAGCTTCTTCCGAGTGGGCCACCGCAGCGACATTGATCATCCAGCCGGGGATGAGATAGGACATTAGTTCGGGCATCCAGAGCATCAGGCCCGAGAGCCCGATCACAAACATCCCCCAGAAGACGGCGAAATAATCGAATTTTTCCCAGTAGGTCCATCGTTCGTATTTCGGCAGTTCACCTTTATTGAAGAACCACTTGATCGTCCCCTTGAGATCATCCCAGTCTTTCAGGTTGAAGCAGAGGGAATCGGGGCCGAAGAGGCGTCCGAGCCAGCCGCGGGTCTTTCCCTTGGGAAAGAGGAATCCGAGCGACAGCCAGCAGGTATAAAGAAAGAGGATGATGAGAACAAGCGCGGCAGCACGATGAAACATTCCGGCATATTTGATGCCGCCCCATACATTGAGCAGCGCCCTGGCCCAGGCCGTATCGTAGTACTTGATCGGGAACCCGGTCAGGACGAGGGTAAAAAAGGATATGATCAGGAGAAAGTGCATGAGTCTGTCTCGTACTGAAAAGCGGCGGACATACTGCGCAGGTTCACAGTCATCGGAGGGCATCTCTTCCGTGAGCCCCGATTTTTCCATTTTCCACTTTTCCCAGTAGGCCTTGCGCCACCAGAGTATCGTGAGGGTCCAGAAAAAGAAAAAGACGGAGGCAAGAAGTCCGAGCATGAATGCATTGGTCCAGTAAATCGCCCCATATTGTTCCCTGTCGGTGTAGTCAGGATGCGATTCATACAGGACAAACCGCGGATTAAATCCGTCATGGCACTGCGCACAGTCCTTCAGGAGGTCGTTGGCATGAATCGTCGAACGGGGATCGTCATCCGGAAGTATGTTATGGCCGTTGTGACAGTCGGCGCATCCCGCAATCCGTTCAGGGTATCCCGACCCCAGATCGACAAACTTGCCGTGGAACGCCTCTTCGTACCGTTCGAAGATCACCGGCGAGAGATCGTTTCGCATGGCCAGCCGCCTGTCGTCGTGACAGGTTCTGCATATCTGCGTGTAGGCTTCACGAGCATTCGCCCTGTCACCGAAATCATCAGAATCATAGACCGGTATGGCGTGGAGGGGGTGGCAATCGGAGCAGCCCGCGGAGTCGTTGTTCCCTTCGAGTACCGATTTCCCGTGACCGAGGGCGACATAGGTCTCTTTTTCGTGGCAGGTGGTGCACTGCTCGATGACGGCCGTTTTTTGCTCTCCCTCCTGTTTCTTCAAAGCATGGATGTCAT
>CAYTUH010000093.1:4218-8211 GCA_964441165.1 uncultured Syntrophaceae bacterium | reverse complement strand
AGTCTGTTCGGTGTTCGGAAGCCGTATCATGGGTATTTCCCTGTCCGAACGGCCCGGCGATACCGCAGCCATGCTCATCCCCTCGGTAGGGTGTCCCGTGGGATGCAATTTCTGCTCTACCTCGGCGCTCTTCGGCGGCAAGGGGCATCATGTCAATTTCTATGAAAGGGGCGACGAACTCTTTTCCGTCATGTGCCGGCTCGAAAAGGAGCTGAAGGTGCAATCCTTCTTTGTCATGGACGAAAATTTTCTGCTTCACCGGAAACGCGCGCTGCGGCTGCTCGAATTGATGGAAGCGCACGGCAAGAGCTGGGCCCTCTTTGTATTCAGTTCGGCCCGGGTCCTGCAGTCATATTCCGTCAAACAGCTCGTCGGCCTGGGCATTTCCTGGGTCTGGATGGGCCTGGAAGGGGAGGAGAGCTCCTACGAGAAACTCAAGAACGTCGATACGAAAGAGCTCGTTGCATCCCTTCAGTCACACGGGATTCGCGTACTGGGGTCCTCCATCATCGGCCTGGAAACCCATACGCCGGAGAATATCGCCAGGGTTATCGACCATGCCGTCAGTCACGACACGGATTTTCATCAGTTCATGCTCTATACGCCTATTGCCGGTACGCCGCTCTATCAGCAGCATCGCGAAGAGGGAACGCTTTTTTCCGAGGAGGAATTTCCGCCGGCCGACGCCCACGGTCAGTATCGCTTCAATTACCGCCATCCCCACATTACCGGCGGCCGCGAGGAGCAGTATATCGTCGACGCCTTCCGGCGTGATTTCGAGGTCAACGGTCCCAGCCTGGCCCGGTTGATCAGGACATTTCTGAAAGGCTGGCAACGCTATGAAAACGATCCGAACAGGCGCGTCCGTGAACGCTTCGCCCGGGAAGTTCGACCCCTTCGTACCAGCTATGCCGCCGCCGTCTGGGCAATGCGAAAATGGTACCGCGGGGATGCAGAGATATGGAAGAAGATGGATTCTCTTCTGCACGAACTCTACAGGACCTTTGGCTGGATCACGAGAATCGCCGCACCCCTCATGGGCAGGTATGCCTACCATACGCTGAAAAAGGAAGAGGCGCGTCTTGCCCGTGGCTGGACCTATGAACCCGATTCATACTGCGAGAAAAACGAGGCGGCCCGTGTCCTGGAAACGAGTGCGCCGTCAACGGCGAGGCAGGGAGGCGGGAAGAGAAACCTGGCAGCGCTGAACAGCGCTCCTGTTCCGGGAAGATAGCGATCGAAGTCAGTGCCGCCCGTCAGCATTCAGGATCGAGGGATTCACGGATTAAGAGCACAGCAGGCAGGTGCATAACAGCTCTTTCATCGATGTCCGATACTTAAAAGGCCCGCCGGTTTGTGCCGGCGGGCCTTTTCCGTTTAAATCAAAAGGTCAGTTCAGCCAGGGTTTGCCTGCCGGGAGGACGTCCCTTCCGAAGACATCGCCCAGGATAAGATGCGCCATCGTGTACCAGGCCATGAGGGCGCAGGCCATCAGCTCATACCCGGCGACCTTGGTCATGGCCGGGTAGCCGAAATGGGCGAAATCAAGAAGAACGAATCCGATGAGGAGAAGGGTGAATGTGACGGCGAGAGCGCCGTTGATCCGCATGGCACCGATCCACATGATTGCCGTATCTCCCGTAAAGGCCACCAGGAACAACCCCACATCGGTCGTACTTGCCTTGTAGATACCGAAGTGATTCAGGAGCAGGATGACGGCCAGGGAGATCCAGAAGGCGCCGTAAGTCGTGAAGGCGCTGTATCCGAAGTTGTTTCCCGTTTTCATTTCCTGCAGGCCCGCGATCATCTGTGCCAATCCCCCGAAAATCAGCCCCAGAGAAACGACCGGACCAGCCCCGCACCAGCCCACATTGTGAAACTGCAGTACAAGCGTCGTCAAACCGAATCCCGCCAGGCCCACCACGGCGGGATTGCCCAATTTCGCATCAGACATAGAAAGCTCCCTCCTTTCAAGATTTAGTCAGGAATAGCATAAAATGTGATGACGGGCGATACAAAAAAAGGATTGATGGATTATGGATTGAGGGATTGACGAGCTTCGGTTTCGAGGAAAACGGAACAACAATCCACACTCGGTCATTGCGAGCGCGCCTTGGCGCGCGTGGCAATCCGGTTCTTAAAGTTTTTCGGTTTCGCTGACGGCTGATAGCTGACATCTGAAAGCTTATTCAAACTTGAAACCTGGAACTGGTCTTTGCCGCTGACGACGCTGCTCTTGGGAGTGGGATTCATTTTTATTGGCAGGTTGAGACTCAAACTATAGAAAAAGGTTTAACCTTTAGGGCGATGAAGGCAGGGTCGAGCGATCCTGTCTTTTCTGTTCCGGGTTGCTGGTATTCCACAGTATCGTGCCTCTTCCCCGGTTGGTGTATCCTTTCATCTCATGATCATGTCGCGCATGACGGAAAGATGTTGTACGTCGCCCGGATGACATGACGTCGATACATGATTGACGAAGGTTCCAGAGGTGTCTTTTGACGTTGCTTTCTCGATGAATGCCCCAGTTAATCACAATTGGAAACGTCATTCAGACCCTGCGTTCGAAAGCAGCGACGCGGCCTCCCTGTCGAGGACAAAAAAGAGGATGCCGTTTTCCAGTTCGATGTGGGACGCGGGGAGGCCGTAATCCTTTTTCTCTATGATTTTCTGAATCATGAGTGCCTTGTGTTCTCCCGTGACGAGGAAGATGACGCGTCGAGCGCTATTGATGACGTTGAGCGTGAGGGTGATTCTCTGATGAGGGATGTGCCCGGTGATGACGGGAATTGCAAGACGTTCCGCGTCGCAGTGCGGATCGAATCCGGTAAAGAGTGATGCCGTGTGGCCGTCGTCGCTGATTCCGAGCATGATGAGATCGAAGCGGGGCAAGGGAGCCCTTTCGCCGAAAAAATCCCGGAGTTCCCTTTCATATCGGGCGGCCGCTTCATTCATGGTAATTCCTTCAGTGGCGATACAGTGGATGTTTTCAGGGATGATCTCGATGCGGTCGGCCAGGGACGCCCTGATCAAGCGGGAGTTGTTCTCGTTGTCGTCCGGCGGTACGAATCGTTCATCGACCTGAAAGAGGTGGGTCTGCTGCCAGGGGAGCCCTTCAACCCGGGCAAGCCGGTCGAAGAACCCGACGGGGGTTTTGCCGCCCGAGAGGGCGACGGCGAAGCGGCCTCTGTCGGCGATGGCGGTATGGGCCTTCTGGGTCCATACGTCAATGATGAAGTCGTAGGCCCCTTCCTTGTTGTTAAATATTCGGATGTTTCGTGCCTCACCCATAGAACACCTCCTCCATTTAACGAAGAGAATGCGTGCCGGGTACACCGTTGAAGGCGCCTTCATGAACGAGCGAAAGCATGAGCATCCCACGCGAGCAGTCTCCGGAGCCGCCGAAGATGATGATATTGAAGGAATCCACCTTGACGTACCCGTCTCGGGGGATACAGAACCCCTGACCGGTTGCGAAAGGAGCACTGGTGTCGTCGTATATGAATTGTATAACGACATTACTCTGAAGCGTTGTAATGCGCTGTGTATGCGGGATGAAAAATGCATGTGACTGTTCGACGGAAGTGTCTACGTGCTGATCGCAGGGGGAATCTGACGGTGTATTGGCAAAAGAATAACAAAATCGGAAAATTATATCAATAGTATTTTTTGCGGGCCCATTGTGTGCAGGGGAATATCACATTGGAGAGTGAATGTGGTATAGTGAGCGTCATGCTGCAAAGATCAAGGGGGGTACTTATGAATGCTGCCAGGAAAGGATTGAGACATGTTTTTTTACAGTGTGCCGCATGGGTGGTGGTAATGGCGGGTATCGCGGTGCCGGTTGCCGGTTCCGCCGGTGAATCTTTTCCCTTCTTTCCCGGTGAAAAGATGCAGTACCGTGTGCGATGGACGTCCATCTGCGTGCGGACCGGGATGGCCATCGCGCACAGAACTCCAGCCACCGTCGCGTGAACGCCGGATTCAAGGAAGCAC
>CAYTUH010000093.1:0-4208 GCA_964441165.1 uncultured Syntrophaceae bacterium | reverse complement strand
GGTGAATCTTTTCCCATCTTTCCCGGTGAAAAGATGAATTACCGTGTGTGATTGACTTTTATCACCGCCGGGACGGGGGCCATGGAAGTGCTTCCCATGACGGAAGTGAAAGGCGAAAAGGCCTATCATTTCATCCTTACGGCGCGGACGAACTCATTCATCGATATCTTTTACAAGGTCCGTGACCGCTATGATGCTTATGCCGACGCCACCATGTCACGGTCACTCATGTACCGCCGGCTCAACGAAGGCAAGGACAGGCGGAACGTCATGGTATTCTTCGACTGGCCGAGTCAGACTGTCTGGTATTCGAACATGGGCGAGGCGAGAGAGCCTGTACCGGTACTCCCCGGTTCATTCGACCCGCTCTCTGTCTATTACGCTTTTCGTCTGATGGACTTCAAAGAAGGGGACTCGATCGAAATGCCCGTGACGGACGGGAAAAAATCAGTTATGGGCAGGGCGACGGTCATTGGACGGGAGACCGTCGATATCGATGGTACAGTCTATGACACCTATCGCATCGAACCGGAACTGAAGCACTTCGGCGGCGTGTTTAAAAAGAGTACCGACAACAGGCTTGCCATATGGATTACCGCCGATGAACGCAAAATACCCGTCAAAATGGAAGTCGAGGTAATCATCGGAAGCGTGGTTTTCGAGTGTATCTCCTATGAAGGAAGACGCGGGTGAGGGGGAGTGTTCGCAACAGGCGGAAGAGCAGGTCAAGGCCCTTCGCACGGAGTGCCCTTTTTTCGTCGTCATCAGGAAGATACGATACAGAAGCATGTAAAAAGTAGCGTTGCGTTATATGAGTATCGCGGTTCGCGTTAGGAAAAGATGGTACGGGGAAGGCGGCTATGCCGCAGTACTTCGTATCGGGATCCCCCTCATTATCACCACCGGGACATGGTCGGTACAGCATTTCATCGACAGGATGTTTCTTTCCTGGCATTCGCCGGAAGCGATTGCCGCGGCGATGCCCGCGGGCATGCTCAGCTTCACGGCTGTCTGTATCTTTATCGGTACCGCCAGTTATATCGGAACATTCGTGGCGCAGTACTACGGTGCGGGACAGCATGACCGGTGCGGACCGGCACTCTGGCAGGGTATCTATATCGCCCTGATCGGTGGTGTCCTGCAAATGGGGCTCATCCCCTTTGCCGGCGACATCTTCAGCGCAATCGGCCACGCACCGGAAGTGCAGGAGGCCGAACGTGTCTATTTCGCCATTCTCTGCCTGGGCGGAGTGCCCTCGATCGCCTCGTCGGCCATGGCCGCCTTCTTTTCCGGTTTGGGCCGGACACGGCCGGTCATGTGGGTGAATCTGGTGGTGACGGCGGCGAATCTATTTCTTGACTGGATCCTTATTTTCGGGAACTGGGGCTTTCCGGAAATGGGAATCGCCGGCGCCGGGATCGCCACGGTCTGCGCCTTTGCCTTCAGCGTCGTTATCTATGGTCTGCTCATTGCAGGACCGCGCTATGAATCACGCTTCAATACGATAGGAGGATGGCCTTTCGACGGGGAACTGTTCGTCCGGCTCGTCAGGTTCGGATTTCCGAACGGGCTTCATTTCTTTATCGAAATCGCGGGGTTTACCGCATTGATACTCCTTATCGGACGATTGGGGACCACGGCCCTTGCCGCCTCCAGCATCGCCTTCAATATCAACACGCTCGCCTTCATGCCCATGATCGGAATGGGCATCGCGCTTTCCGTTATCGTGGGACAGCGCCTCGGCGAAGACAGGCCCGAGGCGGCGGAGTATGCGGCCTATTCGACTTTTCACCTTACCTTTGTCTATATGGCCTCGGTGGCCCTGCTCTATGTGGCCTGGCCCGGGCTTTTCATCGGGCCTTTTGAGGCACAGGCCGATCCGGTCCAGTTTGCCGAAATCAGGCAATTGACGATTATCCTTCTCCGTTTCGTGGCGTTCTACTCCGTTTTTGATACGCTGAATATCGTCTTCGCTTCCGCAATAAAGGGCGCCGGAGATACCCGCTTCGTCATGGCCGTTGAACTGCTGCTTTCGCTGTCCCTCCTCGTTGTTCCCAGCTATGTGGCCGTCGTTGTCTTCTCAAAGGGCATCTACGGGGCCTGGGCCTGTGCGTCGATCTATATTGTCGTCCTTGGAATCGTATTCTACCGGAGATTTCTCGGTGGTAAATGGAAGACCATGCGGGTTATCGAGGAGGAGTGTGCCGCCGTGCCCCTGACATTTCCCGAAGTTCCGACGGGACGGGAATGATGAAAGTCGTTTTGCGGGAGACCGGTCGAAGCGATTCCGTCTCATTCATGACCGCATGAGGATAATGGAAAGGGCGGTAAGGACGATTCCCGCGATCCTCAACCTGCTCATTTTTTCGCGATAGACTATGGTGGAGAGGATTATGGCGATCACAAAATACATGCCCGTCATGGAGACGATGATCGAGAGGGGGCCCGTCGACAGGGCCCGGAGAAGGGCATAGAACCCGGCGAAATTGACGATTCCCATTACAAGACCGATGATGAGCGCATCACGGTGATTGGTGTTTTCCTGTTCCGTCTGGAGCCTGTTTCTCAGGACGAAGGAAAATAACATGCTCATGCAGTAGGAGAGCGCCATGAATCCGAGGAGGTTTGTGTGAAGGGCGGCAAATTTGCTCGAGACGGCGGCAACGGAACCGGAAAGACAGGCGGTACAGACGAGGATGAAACCGTTCCGTGATCGGCTGCCAGTCCTGTCAGTTTCCGACGAGAGACCCGTGAGAATGAGAATGACCGCGAGTGCAAGGATGATCCCCGTCACCTGAAGAGGGGAGGGCCTGTCCCCGAAATAGAGGATCGAGAAGGCGACCACGAACACCGTATTGAGCCTGATAAGGGGGTAGGCGATGCTTGCAGAGACGCGTTTCAGGGCCTCCATCGTGGTGATCGTTCCGGAGAGGAAGGCCATGCTGTTGATGAAGGATATGACGACGAGGTACTTCCAGTTGACAATGGTCTGATTGCCGGCAAAAAAGAAGACCGCGCTGATGAGAGCGACGGTTCCCATGAAGGCAAAGGACGTCCATGCCGTGTTGCACTTTCTTTCGGCCGACACTTTGTAGAGGAACCGCTGAACCCCGAAAAGCAGCAGGGTGATAAGTGTGAGGAGATACCAGTCCTTCATAGTGATCGTACTTTACGCGAGGGCACGGGGTAATTTCCAGAACAAAATCATTTCTTTTACTTGAAATAGTCTCCTTTCTGTATTAGTGGCATCATCTATGGGGAATCTGCGCGTGACCATACTCGGATCGGGAACCTGTGTTCCATCGCTGGAGCGGAGTGCATCGGCCGTCCTCGTGGAGGTGGATGACGCCGTCATCCTTCTCGATGCAGGCGTCGGTACGATGAGGAGACTTCTCGAAGCCGGCATGACGATCGACCGGATCACCCATCTTTTCTTCAGTCACCTGCACCCGGATCATACCGGTGAATTTGTACCACTGCTCTTCGCACTCAAATATCCCGAATTGACCCGGCGGAGCGTAAAGCTCACGATCGCAGGAGGGAAGGGATTCAAAGATTTTCATGAAGGTCTCGGACAGGTCTACGGTGACTGGATTGACCTCGGTGATGATCTGGTGAAAATACTGGAGATCGCCGATTCGGGACCCTGTATTCACTCCTTCGGCTCCTTCGACATCACCACGCTGCCGATGAACCACATCCCGAGCAGCCTGGGGTATCGAATCACCGTGCCGGAAGGGATTGCCGTCGTCTTCACCGGTGACACCGATTTTTGCGAAAATGCCGTCGAACTTGCCAGGGACGCCGACCTTCTGATCTGCGAGTCCTCACTGCCCGATGAAATGAAGGTGCCCGGTCATCTGACACCGTCACTGGCGGGTAAGATTGCAACGGCGGCTGGAGTGGAGCATCTCGTGCTCACGCACTTTTATCCGCACTGTGACCATGTCGATATCGAAGGGCAGTGCAGGCAGACCTACTCGGGCGATCTCGCCCTTGCCCGGGACTTGATGAGCATCGAACTCTCGTAAGTGGTTTCCCGGGACTGCCCGGGAAAGGGATGTGGAGGAGAAGGCCTTTCCCGCGGGAAATGCGGGTCCGGAGATCAGATTTCTTCGAAACGGTTTTCGTCAACGTTTTTCCATACGTTGTGTGAATCGAAGATGCGACCGTTCATGGAGATGTAGACACCGGGCGGCTTTGTCTGA
>CAYTUH010000092.1:6644-8254 GCA_964441165.1 uncultured Syntrophaceae bacterium | reverse complement strand
ATATATTAATGTTTTGTGCGAAAGACTTTTCGTCGGGCTGATTATATATTAGAAAAACCGCTCGTATATCCCCGCAGCCCTTTTATGATTTCCAATCCCTTTGCCACAGGCGTCCGGAAATGACTGGAACCCACGATGGGATCGCACTGAAACAGATAGTAGGGCCTGACACGCATCTTTACGAGTTCATGATAGAGGCGGCCCATGGTATCCACGTTATCATTAATCCCCGAAAGCAGAACCGTCTGGCTCAGAAGGGGGATGCCTGCGTCGGCCAGGCGCTCGCAGGCCTGTCGTACCTCCGCCGTCAGCTCCCCGGGATGGGTGAAGTGGACGCTCATCCAGAGGGGATGATACCGCTTCAGCATCTTTACCAGGGCGGGGGTAATGCGCTGGGGCAATACCACCGGCGCCTTTGTTCCGATGCGTATTATTTCGACGTGCTCGATGCGCCGCAACCGTGAGAGCAGCCTTTCCAGTTTCTCGTCGGACAAGGTGAGCGGGTCGCCTCCCGAAATCAGAACGTCACGTACCGACGGGTTCGATTCGATATAGGCAAAGGCTTCTTCCCAGTGCGCTTCCGAGCAGTTTTTTTGCAGATGCCGTCCCACCATTCGGGAACGGGTGCAATACCTGCAATAGGTGGAACAGAAATCGGTGACGAGAAAGAGGACTCTGTCGGGATAGCGGTGGACCAGTCCCGGCACAGGACTGGTCGCGTCTTCGCCCAGGGGATCATCGAATTCTCCCGGACCACGCAGCCGTTCCTCCATAACGGGGATGACCGTGCGGCGCAATGGGTCATTGGGTCTCTTCCTGTCGAGAAGGCTCGCATAGTAGGGTGTAATGGAAAGCGGAAATGAGGCGCCGAACTGGGAAAGGGCCTTTCGTTCGCCGGCACTGAGATCGACGATGCGTCCCAGCTCCCCGAGGGTGGTAATTCTATGTCGCACCTGCCAGTGCCAGCTGTTCCATTCCTGGGCAGTCACACCTTCAAAGAACTTCTTTCGGAAAGATGAAGTCCCGGGATTCATCAAAAATCCCGGAACGTTTCGACGTTTCGGGACTTTTCTCTTGATTGCAGTCAGTACCGCGTCATTCTGGATAAAATTCTGGAATTTCGTTCCGGCCGCAGTTGCCGGAAACCCCTCTATCACGCCTCTACTGGGAGGCTCTATTTCTTCAAATGAAACCGTGTCTTTTTCCATTTACGCTTCATACCCCCATAAAATATGATTCGGATGCACACAGGGCACCCGTCTTACTCTTTCGGTAACGTCTCACTTTCGCCCTCACCGGAGGGTTCCTTGTCTCCAGGTTCGCCCTCTTCAAGGACTTCTATGGATTCGACATCAAAATACTTTTCTCCCCCCTCCTCAACGAACATGCCAATGGCTTTCACCCTTTCACCGATGTGATCGGTCACCTCGTACCCCATGTTATTCATCAGAACATTATAGGCCATGCCCGTGTCGGTAACGATTTGAAAGTCATAATTTATCTCCCCCACCACGGTGATATACTGCCCCGCAGCTGCCGCCGCTGCGAACATCAATGCGCAGAGCCCGACATACATCCCGCCAAATTTTTTATTTTTTATCCCCTTCCCC
>CAYTUH010000092.1:2105-6601 GCA_964441165.1 uncultured Syntrophaceae bacterium | reverse complement strand
TCGATTCACCATCAACCCCGTTCAATTCACACTCTCACCGTATTCGCAGCGAATAATCGATCACCCGTACAATCTTGGCATCGTTTGCATCATCTATGAACCCGGTCACTTCAACCTCGGACTGTATAAAGCCGATAAGATCCCGGCCTTTTTCGGTGTGATCAACGATGTAGCTGTCCTCATTGAAGGTCGACACCGACACGGTGGTGACATTGCCATCCTCATCCCATGCCACGGGTATTATGACGCCCTGAAGGGTGATACCGACACCCCTCTTCTCTTTTGTTTTCTTTTTATCCTTCATGTTGCACATCCTGCCTTCATCCTATCTATCATACAGCAAGAGGCGTACCACAACTTCATGACGTTGATATTATTGACATATTATATTTACAGCGCGGTAAAATCGGAACTATCTATTCCGACTATCGAGACACGCCAGGGCAAAAGGGCCGTTATTCGCCTCTATGATTATGATATTGTTGTTTAAATAGACGAACAGAACCGGGAGTTCCGATTGCTGCCAAATGGGTACTTTCTGTTCCGATATTGAGGCACTGCGGTGGGAATATATTGATTATTACCTTTTACAAGGAGGGGGAAAAGAGTATCCGAAAAACTCGTACGCGTGGTTTTCAAGAACCGTCACCCCGTGGATGAAACGTTTCAATGAGGCCCCCGAGAGGTCTTGAAGTCTTCTTTGCGAAGGTCGTGTTTCTTCATCAGCTTGAAGAGCTGCCGGGGGGTTATACCCGCTTCACGGGCCGTTTCCTTGATACTCCCCCTTTGTTTCATGAGAAGTTCCTGTAAATAGAAACGCTCCACCTGGTCGATTCCCGACTGCCGGGCGTCTTTCAACTGCACCGACGTATTGACCCGTATCCCCGACGGCGTCACGTCCGACCCGAACAGTTCGCTGGGAAAACTCTCGGGCGTGAGGACGGGGGAGAGTTCAATAATATAGGCGCGCTCGATAAGATTCTGAAGCTCACGGATATTACCGGGCCAGGAATATCCTTCAAAGGCATCCACCACATCGGGATGAATGCCGCGAATCTCTTTCGAATTGAACTTGTTCAGCTTTTCCAGGAACAGCTCCACCAAGAGGGGGATGTCTTCAACGCGCTCCCGCAAGGGGGGGATTTCAATGGGAAAGACGTTCAACCGATAATAGAGATCCCGTCTGAATTCACCGGCATCGGTCATTTCGCGTAAATCGGTGTTGGATGCCGCGATAACCCGCACGTCGGCATCGATAATTCCCTCGCCTCCGACACGCTGAAAGATCCCGTCCTGCAGTATCTGCAGAAGTTTCACCTGCGCCGAGGTGGTAATCGTGCCGATTTCATCGAGAAAGAGGGTCCCTCCCTTGGCGATTTCAAATTTCCCCAACTGCCGTTTGACCGCACCGGTAAAGGCTCCCTTCTCGTGGCCGAACAACTCGCTCTCAAGAAGGGTGTCGGGTATGGCCCCGCAGTGGAGACTGATAAAGGGGGCGTCTTTTCTATTGCTGTGCCGGTGAATCAGTTTCGCCAGGACCCCCTTGCCCGTCCCCGTCTCTCCGGTGAGCAGCACGATGCTCTTTGTCGATGCCACCAGGCGTACCTTTTCCAGCACCTTCTTCATCCCGGAACTTCTGGTCTGAACGAGTTCAAGCTTATCGCCCTCCCAGAATTTGTCCCGCAGATATTCAAATTCCGATTGCATGACGATCGATTCGTAGATACTCTCGGTGACATACTTGACCTCATCGGGATCAATCGGATAGGTAAGGTAGTTCGTTGCCCCGGCCTTGACGGCCATCACGGCCTCCCTGATCATCTCGGGGCGCGCCATGACGATGATTTCAACATCGGGCGACGCAAGCCAGAATGGCTGCAGGGCCGTCTTGTATCCGTTCCCCGACGGGACTGAACGGACAATCGCGATATCCGCGAAGAGGAAATCGTAATGCCGTTTACGGAGCGATTCCAGCGCCTCCTGGGCGTTGCATGCCTCATCAACGGCGCCCCGGCCCTGAAAGCTGGCCTGAATTACCTGGTATACTGCACGGTCCTGCGCCACGACCAGCGCCGAGCGTTTATTCGTTTTCCGGATATGGGACATTAAAGATGCCTGACCTCCACTCCCCCCGCAGAGCAATCGGGGGCTCTTCACCCCCGTCATTTCTTTCCTCTTTATTCCTGTTTTTATAATCTTACAAGTATTTTTTGTACCTCCCGCAGGCCCCGCGGGAGGCAGCGTTATCACGGAGATAAGGGTAGCAGTAGTGTGCCTTCCCTGTCCCGGGGCAGGTCATTGGAGAGAAAGCGCCTCAACGGGGCATTGCAGGAGAGGCATCTCTCGGGATATTTGAGAAGAACCCTCTTCCCCGCCCCATCGAGATCGAAAACTCCCCGGGGACAGACGGTCATACAGAAGCGGCAATGGGTGCAGCGGCCTTCGGGTAACGCCGGACGATCTCCCTTTTTATCTTCCGGGCATGTCTGCCGATCCCCGCGTCATATTTCTCGGGACGCATCTCCAGCAGTTTCATGAAGACGTATGAAAACATGACCTCCCCTTTCAACGTGCAGCCTTGATCCATCCACCTTAATTGAAAAGAGGCATCTCCGGTTTATGGCGATCCGACAGTGCAATGGAAAGGGGTCGTCGATCATCCTGAGCCAGATAGGTGGTGGTCGTGGGAAAGGCGAATTCAATTCCTTCATCGTTGAACCGCCGCAGTATCTCGAAATTAATCTGCTCGTTGAAGGCAACCGATGCCCAGTAATTGTTCCCCCGGAACCAGTAGACGACCAGTACGTTCAGCGAGGCGTCATTGAAATCACTGAAGTGAACTTTCGGCGGATAAGACGGGTCAAGTTCAGGACACCGGGCGAGTATCTCTTTCACAATCTGCACGGCACGATCCACCTTTTCGGGAGCCGTATCGTAGGTGACGGTTATATTCATGGAGCGGCGAATGTAGGGCCGGCGCTGCACATTCTCGATACTGAGCGATGCCATCTTTTCATTGGGTACTGAAATAAGGTTGCCCGGGAAGGTCCGGATGCGGGTCGAACGGAACCCTATCTCCTCGACCGTTCCATGGGTGCCTTCCACGTAAATCCAGTCACCGACGGCAAAGGGCTTGTCGGCCATGAGCATGAAACTGCCGAAGAGGTTTTTCAACGTATCCTGCGCCGCCAGCGCAACGGCGAGTCCGCCGATCCCGAGACCCGCCAGGAGAGTGGTCATGGGTTTTCCCGTAGCTGCTTTCAGAAGATAGATGGCGCCGAAGACAATCACGATGACCCGGGTGATAATGCGTACCATCTGTACGAGATTCAGATCGAATTCGTTATCTTCCCGTTTGACGAATTTTGTGAGTTCATATTCCACCACATCGAGGAGACGGTAGAAAAAGAGGAACAGGACAAGAACCGCCACCACCTTGACGGCCGTATCGGCAAACCGGTTTACCGTATCGGGAAGGGGAAGCAATTCCTGCGCGGCATAGACAGCCAGGGCGCAGACAAGGAGACGAATCGGCCAGAAGGTAGCCGCCAGCACCAGCCGCAACCGTGTTTTTTCTTCCGTATCCCTCAGCGACACCGTCATGGTTTGCAAAAAGGCAATGAGCATTTTCCCGCCCGCGAAGAGCAGGACCGCGACAAGAGCAAGCAGGACATATCGCCAGAGCGGCGACTTCCACACCCAGGCCGGGAAAAGTTCCCTCTGCAGGAACATTACGAGGAATGCCATGACCACAATACCCGTGAGTCTGAGTATTCCCTTCAGGTTCTTCAACATGGATTCCTCCACTTTTTCCCGCAGATCCGGCCGGAGAAAACGGGCCAGTATATCGAAGAGATCCACCAGATGGAAAAAGAACCAGATCACCGCCAGAAAGAGCAGGAACATTTCAATACCGCGGATTATGGAGAGAACCTGCGGCGGCAGTGCCAGCGGCATCGCGGCGACGCGGAGAAGGAGTGCGGCAAAGGCGAGCCGGAACGACGGAATGAATCCCGTCACATAGGGTGCCCATTGTTTCACGCCTTTTTTCTCCAGCGCATGTTCAGCCCGACGATTCGTATAGCGCCACAGTAATTCCAGCAGCAGGAACCCGGCAATGACGATGCCTGCAGCGAGGATGAAATGCCAGACCTCGTTGCTCGACCCCATCCTGTTGACGAGTGCATGAACTTGTTGAAAAAGATCTTGAATGCCCTTCATCGGTTTTCCTCCTTTACATAATGCCTGTCAGTGCTGCGGGACAGGATGCATACAGAAATTCACAAACGGCCCCTCACGCCTCGCGGCAGTGGTGGAATCCTCCCGGCAGCGACAGTCCGCACCGTGGGCGGGCAGACCACCGTACCGCTGGTAACTCAATGAATACAGTATACTATCTTTATCATGCCGGAAGAACGGTTTCAATGGTAATGACGGAAATCGCTCCTGAACGGACGAGGGAAGACACTGCCGGGAACAGGAGATTTCGTTGTACA
>CAYTUH010000092.1:462-2038 GCA_964441165.1 uncultured Syntrophaceae bacterium | reverse complement strand
CTATTGTGACAGGGAATAATCCCTGAGATCATAGGTCACGGATTTGCCCGAAAAAGGGCATCGGAATTTCAGCAGCGTGGCTTTGACCTTCATGCCGTCGGAATTCTTGTTTCCTCTCCCGTAACGGGGATCACCAATTACGGGAAAGCCGATCATGCAGAAATGGCGACGTATCTGATGGAGTCGCCCTGTCCTGATCGCCGCGTCAACGATGGTGGTATCCGAGACCGCATCATATGATTCCGTTCGGTATTCCGTAAGGGCATCCTTCCCGTCAAGGGGAAGATCGATTTTTCCTTCGGCGCCATGCCCCCGGAGATCACCCACCACCACCACCTCATACCGTTTGACGACCTCATGGGCAAGAAAGAGACGCGAAAGCCTCCCGGCGGCATTCCCGCTGTGCGCGAGGATAACCAGTCCCGATGCTTCACGGTCCAGACGGTGTACGGGATGCACCGGCCGCTTCAGTTCAAAGAAGAGTTCGGCCTGCCGGAGCAGCGAGCAGTGATCACCGAAGTTGGTTCCCTGGGTCAGAAGACCCGCCGGTTTATACCAGACACTGTAGTGGGTCTCATCAGCGAGGCAGAGGGCACGGGGCGGATCCAGGCCGAGAAGCGTACTGTCATAGTATAATTCAAGAACATCACCTTTTTTCAAGAGGGTGGAGGCCCGGCGCAGTCGCCGCCGCTTGTTTTTCTTTCGCTGAAACCAGACGGCCCCTTTGTTCATGGCATCCTTTACTTTCTGTTTTGAAAGGGCGCTGTGGAGGGCGAAAAAGTCACCGGCACATTTCGGATCGCCGGGTCCGACGGTTTTTTTCAGCGAGAGTGTATCCATTGTCTCCCTGTGCAAGGCAACTCCGCCCGGGGGAGCGGATGTGTGATCTTCCCCCGGCCCTTCGCCCGCTCGCAATTGAATTTCGAGTTTAACCGGCCGACTCTAACTGATTATCGAGGTGTTTTGCAAGCCGTTTGCCCAGTGCCGCCACGGTCCAGAGCCCCGGCAGTCCGAGTGCCTCGGGAAAGACGCTGGCGTCGCAGCAGTAGAGGTTCTTTATCTCCGTCTGGAGGTCCGCATCGACCACGTCGCCGATACGGCAACTTGCCGATGGACGGGTACCCAGGGGTTTCAGGACGATGATGCTCTCTTCCCGTGCCCCGGCCTTTTTGAATATCCTGGAGATCATGTCCACGCACTTGTTCAGTTTCTTCCGGTCCTCCTCGGTCACGGTCTTCGAGAAGGCCGTCCCCTCGCAAATCCCGCCCGATAGTTCATCACGAATATTGACCATGATGCCCGAGTAGTGCCAGAAACGGGGGAATCCGGGCAGATACTGCGGTCCCATCATGCCCAGGATTGCCAGAAACGGCGCCCACGGGGGAAAGGCGGAAAGTATGGCGATCCCGTCCGTTTCATAGTGCTCGAAGGTTCCCACGGTCATGGGGTTGGCATTCACCGCATGCATGCCCGGAACGATGGCGCCCACAAACTGAAGCCAGTCACAGGCAAAGCTCCGCCCCGCCTCATCGATCCCGGCCCTCCTGAGGATGTCCACGTTTGAAATGCCTGATGA
>CAYTUH010000092.1:0-400 GCA_964441165.1 uncultured Syntrophaceae bacterium | reverse complement strand
GCTTCATCACCGTAGTGACGGGCGGTGAACTTCGCATCATGGGGACATCCGAGCATACAGCGCGAACAGTTTTCCACGCATTTTCCGGGATCGATGAAATTTTCAACCTTTGACCAGTTGTACCCCGCGTCGTGGGCCGCTTCCATGAGGCGCATATTCCCCGCGCCCACCAGTTCATCTGGGAGGGTCTGCACGCCCATGTCCGCTCTTGCCTCCTCCGTTTCCTCCGTCACATCGATGCCGAAGGGCTCAAAAAAAGACTTCGGCGGCGCCACGGCACACCCCGCGGCGAGCGTCGAAAGGCCGCCGTAGTTATTGGCAAAGGTCACCACATACTTTTCCCTGCTTTGCATGAGGCCGAAATGCTGCAGAACCAGTGCCATGGTAAGGGTCGTGCCCA
>CAYTUH010000091.1:6004-8294 GCA_964441165.1 uncultured Syntrophaceae bacterium | reverse complement strand
CATGATTCGGCGGAAAGGAACTCATACAAGGAAATAGGAATTCTATCTCTTTCCGAATAACTTGAAATGCAACAACTCACAAAAAAATCCCCCGGCTCAGCCGGGGGATTTTTTAATGTGGATTTGATGCCGCAAAATCCTGTCAGCGTTTCTTCCGAGACCTCCAGAAAAGGATGATGCCAAGACCGGCAACAGCGACGCCGAGAAGCAATATGGTGCCTGGTTCAGGTACAGAGGCGACTTCCCGCTCCACAGTTGCTGTCGTTGCCGGCACAAGAAATGCCTGAATTGCAATAATCAGTGTTTTCATCATAACACCCTGTTCCTTTTTCGTTTGCAAGAAATAAAGAAACAGAATTTCTAAAAAAAACGCCTGCCGGCGGCTACCGGCAGGCGTTTTCATCTCCTGTTAATTATGTATAGACGTGTCAGTCTTTTCTTCTCACCATCCCCAACCCCAGGAGACCGAGACCGAGGAAGAGGATCGTCATCGGTTCAGGAACAGGCCTGATCGATTCGAGCATGACCACGATGTCGTTGAAGTCATAGCTGCCTTCATAATAACTATTGGGGTAGGTCTGATTATCGATATCGAGGGCCTCGCAGGCCACATACCAGTGGGCTATATCGTTCAGCGTGAGGACGGGCGCGCCATAGGGCAAGCTCACGTTATCCCCCTTCGCCTCGTATATGAGCTGCTGTGCCTCTCCGCCATTATTGAGAACATCCTCACTATAAGCGGTATAACCCGTATAAGCGGTATAAAACCCGAAGGGTGACGTAAACGATGCCGAATCGATCAGGTTTCCACCCGCGTCTCTTGTGGTGACCGTATTCGTGACGAAGTCAAAATTGATCGTCACCGTGGTCAAAGGGGTCGCCCCGCCGGGGATGACCGTTACCATATTGGCCGCATTGCCTAATTCATACAACCCAAATTCCAGATTACCCAACCCCCATGTGACCTGAGCGATAAAGGCCGCCGCCGACTGACCGAACCCGGTGGGCTCGAAATAGGCCGCTGGCGACTGATCGGCAACCACGTCTATTGACGAACCGATACCCGTAAAGACCGCCTGCAACGCTGACAGATCGCCCGTACCGATTGTGCTGGGGTCGAAGGGTCGCACATTCATGGGCACAGCCATGGCACTCCCGGCGACAAAAATACCCAGCAAACTTACAAGAAGTATTATTTTAATATTTTTTTTCATGGTCTCCCCCTTAGTGTTTGTTCGTTTTACAAAGTTATTTGCAACGATCATGCCATACGATCCTTCCGGGAATCACAGGGTGTAATGAAGAGCGTATCACATTGATATATATCGACATATCATTATCGTTCCTTTCCGGCACTCACCAGGGTTCCAGGAAAACCGGCCAACTCCATTGTAAAGAATACTGACAATTGAAGGACGATTATACTCTCTCCACGTGGAAGCACTAACAATTCAACAATTATAACATATGGTTATTTATATCTGTCTCTACATGGACCTTGTGTAAAGTTTTCTGACAGTCCCTGTCGGGTGCCCTTTCCGGCTCCGAAGGCAAGACAAGGACTCGTGGCGGAGCTCTGCGCCGACCATGCACAATCTATGACAGGCACGAAAAAATCTTTTATTCATTCGGAATCCCCAATTTTTCCATCAAGGCGTAGAGGGCAGGGCGGCTTATACTGAGATCGGAAGCCGCCTTCGATATGTTGCCTTCATTACGGCTGAGCACCTTCTGTATAATTTCCTTTTCCAACCGCTCCCTGGCTTCCTTGAGGCTCACTCCTCGATACTTGAATTCACGAAGGCCCATCTCAAGATCATCGGGGGTAATCCTGTCCCCTTCCGCCATGATCACGGCACGTTTCACGCGATTTTCAAGCTCCCGTACATTTCCCGGCCAGGCATATTCCCGGATGGCCTTGACGGCACTTTCGGTAAATCCCTTGATATTTTTGTTGTTTTCTCCCGCAAAGCGATCAAGAGAGCCCCTGGCAAGAAGCATGATGTCATTTTTTCTCTCCCTGAGCGGCGGGAGAGAAATGGTGATAATTCCAATACGAAAATAGAGGTCTTCCCGGAATTTTCCCCGTTCCATTGCCTCGTGGAGATCTTTATTCGTCGCAGCGATCACCCGGGCATCCACGGAAATTTCCTTTCTCCCACCCACCCGGTCAATGACCTGTTCCTGGAGGAAACGAAGCAGTTTCACCTGGAGCGACAGGGGAAGTTCACCGATTTCGGCAAGGAAAAGGGTACCTCCCTCGGCAAGTTCACCCCGGCCTTTCCGTTGG
>CAYTUH010000091.1:0-5994 GCA_964441165.1 uncultured Syntrophaceae bacterium | reverse complement strand
TAACACCCGATTCGTCGCGGAAAGCAGTCTCGCCCTGAATTTCCTCGGTCGATTTTCTCCCAGACGGAGGATCTCACGTTCCTGCAGGGCTCTAAGCAATTTGACTTGAGTCGCGGGAGACACATCGCCAATTTCGTCAAGGAAAAGGGTACCTCCCTCGGCAAGTTCCACCCGGCCTTTCCGTTGGATATGTGCGCCCGTAAAGGCTCCTTTCTCGTGACCGAAAAGCTCGCTCTCAAGAAGATTTTCCGGTATGGCACCGCAATTGATCACCACAAAGGGTTTGTCCCGGCGCATACTCACATTATGAATGGCACGGGCTACCAGTTCCTTCCCGGTACCACTCTCCCCCGATATCAACACCGAGGCATCGGTGGCGGCGACCTTCCTGATATCGGCAAAGACTTCCTGCATGGCCCCGCATGTCCCCATCATGCCTTCGAACTCATCACCTTTCTGACGCCGCTGATATTCTCGCTGCTCCCGTTCAAGCCCTGAGACGTAAAATGCTCGTTGAAGAATTATCTTCAGTTCATCGATATCGATAGGCTTGTAAAGAAAATCATAGGCCCCCTGTCCTATCGCCCGCAAGGCATGTTCCTTTTCTCCGCGGCCTGTAATGATGATGACCTTGGTATGGGGATTCTCATTCAAGATCTGTCCCAGTGTGGAAAATCCTTCATCGACACCGGCCGGAACCGGCGGCAGACCAAGATCCAGCGTAACCACCGCAGGGCGATCGTCACCCATTATGGCGAGCGCACTTTCGCGATCTTCCGCCAGAGTTACCTCATAATCATTCACAAGCGCCCATTTCATCTGGGTGCGGAGGTCTTCGTCGTCGTCAATAATGAGGAGCTTTTCCTTTTTCATGATCCAACCCTCACACTTTCAGGGAATCAGGACACATCACAAGTCCTGCACACAGTTGCTTCCCTCGATGTCCTTCATCATAACGATCCACGATCCACGGGAAGCAGTATCCTGAAGAGGGATCCTTTTCCCGGTGAACTCTCCACCTCGATCACTCCGTGGTGTGCTTCAACGATTGATTTGCTCTGATACAAGCCGATGCCCATACCTGTCTTTTTTGTCGTTCTGAACGGTTTAAACAGAGCGGTTTCCATATATTCCGAAGGCATCCCGCAACCGTCATCCCGAACCTCCACAACGGCCCATCGTCCTTTCCGGGCAGTCGTAATGGTAATCTCTCCTCCCGGCTCCGTTGCTTCATGCGCGTTGAGAATAAGATTGGTAAAAACGTTCTGCATCTGCTCGACATCAATCAATACCTGGTCAAGCGGCCGGAGATCCTCCCTGATTTTCTCCCTGAGCGAGCCGTCAAAACTCGATATCGCACCCCCTAATAGGTCATTCAAACTTGTTTTGGCGAAATGAAATTCCTTTTTTTGACTGAGAGATACAAGGCGGCGGCACATAAGGTTTATCTTCTCGACACTCTGGGAGATCGATCGGAGCGCATCTTTGCGAAATTCGGGATCTTCGAAATGCAGGGGCAGATTCTGCATGGTCAGAGAAAGCTTTGACGCAAGATTTTTCAGATCATGAACGAAAAATGCGGACATGGTCTGAAACGCCTCCATCTCTTTTGCCTTTCGAAGCTGTTCAGACAGGATCAGATTGGACAGCGACGCGGCGATCTGGCGGGTAATTGCTCCGAGTAAATCGAAGTCTTCTATTGACAGCGGCTCAAGCCCCACACGATCGGCGATGGTCATTACCCCGACCATCTTGCCGCCGACGGAGAGGGGAAGACAGTATTGTATATGAGTTTTATCAAAGAAGTCACCGGGAAGGCCTTTCAGTTTTCCAGCATCGGGCGGTTTCGAAAAATCAAAATCGAGCGGCAGTCTCTCACGATCGATAATGTAAGCAAGCCTGAGCATATTTTCACCAGTAAGGTTGTCAGTACCGGATGTATCCCGCGAAAGGGCAGTCGATCCCCCCATTGTGATATGGTCCCTGGATTCATCGAGAAGCCAGATCGAAACGGAGAGTGCGTCAAAGGTCTCCGAAACCATTTCGGCAGCAATGCGACAGAGATCATGTATATCTTTTACAGGTGATGTATTTTCGGTAAATCGTGTCCATTCCTTTCTATAATCATAAAGGGGACGATGAAGGTTGCGGCTGACAAACTTCTTTATGTTCTTGCGCAGCCGATCCGAGAGGAAGAGTGCGAGAAGACCGGCGAAGGCAATCAGAATGATAAAGGCCCTGAGGGCAACACTGTCGTCCTGTTCGAGATAGATTGCGATTTTTACGAGAACACCTACCGATATCAGGTATATACTGACAAATAGGATGGTGAGTGAATTATAGAGGAAGGTCTGCGACAGACGAAAGGTGACGTTCAGATTTCTCGTCCGCAAGAGTGATCGTACTATGAGGACAGATCCCACGAGCAATGCGGCATCATTGATGAAAGAGAGGGAGAGCGCGTGTGATTTGAAGAGGATTTGCTGACTGACCGTATATATGCGCGCGCCGAAGACGGTGATGAGCCCGAAAATCATAAATTTGATCTGCCACCGCATGCGGCCCGTCGACATACGAAGCGTTCGCTCCAGGTTCATCAGGATAATAATGACACCAAGCATAATGAATACATCGAAGAGAATCCCCGGCCATGCGAGACGGAGAAGCCAGACATGTTCTTTACTGACAAGCGGTCTTCCGATAAAGAAAGCCCTGCCGAAAAATATGACCATGGAGAGAGGCAGAGTGGAAAAGATTACCAGTATCCATCTCCATCTTGAAATAAATTCCCTGTAGTTTTCCCTCGAGAAGGCCAGACTGAAGGCCAGCCAGATTCCCGGCAGAGTTGCCGTTACAAAGAGTCTCAGATACTCCCAGCTCGCCACATTTTCGGGGAGAATCGCCCTGGCACTCAGCCCTGCGAAGGTCGATTCAACGGCAAGAGCTATCATTCCCACGGCGAAGATACGGTGCACAAAAAAGCGTGCATCCCTGAACAATACCAAGACGGCAAGGGAAAAAGAGAAAAGCACCGTGATGAGGGAAAGTAATGTGTTGAAATCGATCATGATGATACCTTTTCAGATGTGGTGCTTTCCGATCTTCTCAGGAGCCACAGAATAAAGGCCAGGAAAATAAGTGACGGAATGAAGAATACGAAGCCCCCCGAATGATGAAGCCAGCTCTTCGTGAGAAACCGCTCATCAACGTAGGTTGCGAGAAGGGAAATCGTCACAATACGCACCCCATTTTTAAAGACCGTGATCGGGTAAATTATCAGAAACATAACTATTTTCTTCCATGTCGTTTTCAAGAAAAGGTGGGCAGCGATGACCATGGTAATAAAAAGGGCCAGACTCGACCGTATGCCGCTGCATACCTTCGCCACTTCAATACTGATACCCGGCAGATAAAAGGTGGCGCCCTCTCTGATGTAGGGCGCTCCGGTAATCTTGAAAAGCAGCTCCGTCATTGCCGTTGAACCGACGAGCAGCAGATCTATAATCCTGTCCATAAGAAATGTCGGTATTGGTACCATGAAGATCAGAAAAAGAAGGGGGAAAACCGCGGCCTTGAAGGCCTGCAGGCCGAAACAGATAAGAAAGACACCGTTAATACATAGAATTGCGGCAAATGTGGTCAAGGCCGAATAATCATTCAGGTTCAACGCTCCCTGCAAATTTCTGCTCAAAATGTATACCATAATGCCGGCAATCATGAGGGGCGCACCGCATCTGAAAGAGTATGCCACATTCTGAAAGATTTTTTTTCTCTCCGTGATCATGAAAAATCCACTCACCAGAGGAATAAGCCAGATATGGGAGTAATACATGCTTTGCAGTGAAAACCTGGTAAGCTCTCCCAATGGTTTGTAAAACATTAAAAATGCCGCAACCGAACATGCAAGGAAGAGAAGCGTTCGTTTATTCAGAGATTCTTTGATAGGCATGGGGCTCTGTCTCCTCTGCTTCTGTCATTGCGCATTCCAAATGAATTGGAACGTGGCAATCAATTATTGGGTAACAGGAATTTGAGATAAACGACGACTTTCTGTCTGGTATGATGAAGTATAAGCACCCCAAGAAAAGTCCCGATAGTATTACAGAACAAATCCGTCAATGACGAATTTCGCATGGGAAGATATATCTGCAAAAGTTCGATGGTCAGGCTCACCAAAAATCCAAGGAAAATAGTGAATATATAAACGTAACGCTTGTTCCATTTACCTATCGTGGTTAACCAAAACGAGATGAAAAAGCCAAAAGGAATAAACCCACAAACATTGATCACTCCATCTTTTATAAATGAAGTTTTAGCAATACGAGAAACATCCGGCGGCACAAGGATTCTTTTCTCGAATTGCAGACGGGCCGGAATCGAAAGTGGATTTGATGATCCTGAACGGCTGTGAGCCCACGTCCCGAATCTTTCATCGAAAGTATACAGCGCAAGGGCATTATTCTGAATGAGAGAAGACGGGCTGTTACTTTCGGTCCATAATTGAAAGTGATTGAAAACTTCTGCCTCAGTGAGGATACGATCATAGACTGCCAACCCCAAGAGATCGCCTGACCATGAAGACAAGGCATCGGGAGAATTACCAATCATAAGGGTTTGGCCTGCAAGGAATTCATCAGGCGGTATCAAGCGAGCTTTGGAAAAACGCTTTACCGGTTTCCCCTCCAGATAAATGACTGTTCCATTCTCTCCTGATGTTGTGGTGACGAATCGTGTTTCGCCTGTGATTAATGCCTTACTTATGCCGATTTCACTATATTGTTTTTTGTTGTAACGTTCTAAAGTTCGGAAGAAAATCAGAAAATACGATTTCCATTGATCGATAAACAACGTCTCAGTCTTTGTGCCATCAAGGAATGATAAAATGCGCGATCTGCCGGTGTTTGGTTCAATTGCAGGTCGAAGCCATATCTCAATGCTGAGAGCTCCTCGTTCAGAAAGGTCATGATGCGGAGATACAAGCGGATCGTGGGTAAGGATATTGCCGCCCCCTGAAAACCGGGCTCCGATTCCATTACCATGGAAATGAAGACCCTTTCCGTCATTCAGCCACCAGACTTCGTTCGGAGGAGAAAAATCCAGGGGCCACAGCCCTATGAACAACAGCCCGATGAATATGACGAAGCACAGGGAGGCAAAAACTTTCTCAAAGTATTTCATTCAGCTCGTCGGATTTTTATTATATGAATATAGAGACTTGTTAACGAAAAAGGCGTGGACTTGCGTTCAGTTTCCAGCATACCTGTCATACTGTAACGGACTAAAACAGATAGCAATCTTTACAACATCAATTTCAAGATTAACTCATTGTTTTCACTCTTGCACAAGAAGTCGATAGCGCAACATTTAATCAGGGTATTGGTTGTTTAGCGGAACCGTTATCTTCCGAATATCGACTTCATTAACTTTTCCTGCAATTGTTGTAATGGCCTATACCCTATAAAGATGATGCCAAGCTCCTCTGCCAACTTTCTTGTATCATCGGAGGTCCACACATCATAATCGATCTGCCGGATTGAGGAATCACGCATCCCCGTAATATTTTGCAGTTCCTTTGTCCGGGATGCAATGTGCACTTTAATGATATGAACGCCTGGTTTTAATGACCTGAGGTGATCGTGATATTTGGCTTTCCAGAAATCAGGCGACAGGTTGTGCCCTCCAATCTTATAGGTGCCCTTCTGTGTATCCGGGAATACGTATCCTCTTCGTCGCAAGGAAATGAGGTTATTCCTAATGAAAGGCAACTTGTTTCTCTTCCTCCCCGGGATATGCACCGGGAGCATATATTTACGAGACAACTCGACAACAATGGACAGAAAGTCCGAATGCCGATGGATATTCATATGGTGATCCAAGTGACTCGGTTTTAATCCCCTATCGAGGACTTTATTAATCTGTGCCTCCAATTCCTTTTCGATATCCTTTCCTTTTGCATGCAGCAGAAATGCTTCATCGGTTGGCCACATACTTCCT
>CAYTUH010000090.1:491-8393 GCA_964441165.1 uncultured Syntrophaceae bacterium | reverse complement strand
GCGGGTATTTTATCCGCAGATCGAAGGGAATCGCCTGCCGGTATACTCCCTTGAGATTTGAAAAGGCATCGAATCCCGCTTTGCCGTGATACTTTCCCATCCCGCTGTCCCCCACGCCGCCGAAGGGAAGCTCCCGGGGCGCAATCTGGACGATGGTATTGTTGATGGCTACGCCGCCGGAGGTGGTCTCTCTGATCACCCGCTTCTGCTTTTCACGGCTTTGCGAGAAGTAATAGAGCGCCAGGGGTTTCTCCATTTCCCGGAGGTCCGACAGGACCTCGTCCAGGCTGTCGAAGGAGAGGACGGGCAAAATGGGGCCGAATATCTCCTCCCTCATGACAGTGGAGTCGCGGGACACATTATCGAGGATGGTCGGCGCGATATAACGCTCCTCCCGTAACATCCTTCCTCCGCACACCACCGCACCGTCGGCAAGATAGCTCGTGAGACGGGTGAAATGCCTGTCGTTGATAATACGTCCGAAATCTCTGCTCAGGGCAGGATCGGAACCGTAGAAGGAAGTGATTGTCCCTTTCATCACTTCCAGGAGCTTGCCTTTCACCGACCGGTGGACCAGCACATGGTCGGGGGCAATACAGGTTTGCCCGGCATTGAGGAATTTTCCCCAGACAATGCGGGTCGCCGCACGGTCAATATGGGCATCATGATCCACAATGGCAGGGGACTTTCCTCCCAGTTCGAGCGTCACGGGGGTAAGGTGTTTCGCCGCGGCCTCCATGATAATACGGCCGATCCGGTTTCCCCCGGTGAAAAAGATATGATCGAACTTCTCCATCAGAAGCGCGCCGGTCTCCTCGGCACCTCCCTCAACCACGTCGATGTAGGCCGGGTCGAAGCAGTCCGCCATCATCGTGGAAATAACGGAGGAGGTGTGGGGTGCCAGTTCCGACGGCTTGAGGATCGCACAGTTCCCCGCAGTCATGGCGGCAATCAGGGGTGCCACAGTCAGATGGAAGGGATAATTCCAGGGAGCGATGATAAGGGTCACCCCCAGCGGTTCCGGAACGATATGACTCGAAGCCGGATGGTGCGCAAAGGGCGTGCGGACGCGTTTCGGTTCGGACCAGGACGAGATGTGTTTCAAGGCATGATCCAGTTCCTGGCCGCAGAAGGAAAGTTCCGTGGCAAAGGATTCGAAAACCGACTTGCGAAGATCTTCCCTGAGGGCCTCGCACATACGATTCTCATAGGTTTTTACGCACCTTTTAAGCATGCGTAACCGTGCTTTTCGCCAGGATACATTTTTTGTAATGCCCGTGTTGAATAAAGCCCTCTGACGACCGACACGTTCACTGAAAGGCCGCCTTTCCGTCATGATACACCTCCCTTGCCTGCTTATTCAAAGTTGCCGGAAAGCCCCTGTCTTCCTTCGGACGGAGATTCATCGCAACGTTCACATCGCGGAAAAGGAACTGCATGGATAAGATCGCGAGAATCACGGAAGAAACCATGAGGCACCCCTTTTTGATACACCTAAAATAATCCAAAAAATATTGGAAATCAATCGACGAAAAATGCTATGGTCTTATATTCAAACTTTAAAAACCATTGGAGGTTTTAATGAACGTGGATTTCAGCAAAAAGGAAATCGGATCAATTTTTCTCATTGTCTGCCTCATGCTGCTCCTTATTCCGGGGTCATTTATCAGTCAAACTGCCTTCTCGGCAGACACGGATACCTATAAAAACTTGAAACTGTTCAATCAGGTCCTCGACATGGTTGAAAAGAACTATGTCGAAGAAACCGACTCGAAAGAGATTATTGAGGGTGCCATCAACGGAATGATGAAAGCGCTGGACCCACACAGCCTCTATTTAACTCCTGAAATGTACAAGGATCTGGAAGTCAGTACAAAGGGGGTATTCGGCGGCCTCGGGATCGAAATATCCATGGTTGACGACATCATTACCATCATCTCGCCTCTTGAAGATACGCCTGCCTACCGGGTGGGCTTGAAAGCGGGGGATCAGATCATCAAGATCGAAGGCGAGTCAACCAAGGGCTACACCATTTACGACGCCGTCCATAAACTCCGAGGGAAGGCGGGCACCAAGGTTACCATTACCATCATGCGGAAAGAATTCGATAAACCGAAGGATTTTGAAATCACCCGCGACAATATCAAGATAAAAAGCGTCAAGTATCAGATATACGACGACGCCTACGGCTACGTCCGCTTATCCTCGTTCCAGCAGTCCACCACCAGCGAGCTTCGAAAGGCGATGGGAAGTCTGGAAAAAGAGGCCGGGACACTGAAGGGCATCGTGCTTGACATGAGAAACAATCCGGGAGGTCTCCTGAATCAGGCCGTGGATGTATCCGATATTTTTCTCAAGTCGGGAGTTATCGTTTCCTCAAAGGGGAGAGTCGAGGATTCTGAAAAGGTGTTCAGCGCGCGGGACGACGGGAATGAAATCGCCTGTCCCATCGTGGTGCTGATCAACGGCGGTACGGCAAGTGCGTCGGAGATAGTGGCGGGTGCCTTGCGCGATAACGGGAGAGCGGTGCTGCTGGGTACGCAATCCTTCGGGAAAGGGTCCGTCCAGGTCGTCACGCCTCTGAGCAACGGGGCAGCCCTGAAACTGACCGTCGCCAAGTACTATACGCCCAGCGGTAAATCAATTCAGGCAAAAGGGATCGAGCCGGATATCGTTGTCGAATCCTCCAACAACAGACTCTCTGCAAAAGAAAAAATACAGCAGTTGCGGGAGAAAGACTTGAAGGGACATATCGAGGGCGAAGAAGAAGAGAAGGAAACCCTGGAGAATGAAGAAGAGGCCACCGATGAGGAAGAACCTGTCGCTGACGAAACGGACGAACAGGCGGAACGACTTCGAAGAGACCCTCAGTTGAAAAGCGCGATTGACGTGCTGAAAAGCTGGCAGATCCTGAAGCAGAGCACAGATTCCCAAGCCGTCAGTTGATAATGACACAACGAAGGAAAAAAAGAACAGGGAAGAAACGAACCTTCTTCTGGATTATCGCAATCGTTATCTGTGCCGTCGCAGCGTATCTTCTTTTCGTACCATCCGGCGGGAAAAGAGAGGAACCCGCACCGACACGGACAGGGGAAGTGCCGGAACATCACGCGGCCGAACCGACGCCGGAGAGCATCGACATGTCCGGCGTGGAAAAGCAACTGGCAATCGTCATCGATGATATCGGATACGACTTGGCGGCGGTGAACAGGCTTCTCGGCACGAAGATTCCCATCACCTTTGCCATTCTACCCCACTGCCCCTATTCGGCACAGGCGGCAGAAAAGGCTCATGAGGCGGGAAGGGAGATACTCCTTCACCTGCCCATGGAACCCTATGGCTATCCCGAAAAAAACCCCGGCGAGGGGGCGATGTATCTTTCCATGAGCCGGGAGGAACTGAAAATGGAGATCGAGCGCGACATCAGGTCGGTACCTCACATAATCGGGGCCAACAACCACATGGGGTCCCGATTCATGGAAGATGGCGCTTTGGTGGAAGTGATCCTCGATTCGTTAAAAAATCATAATCTTTTTTTCGTCGACAGCATGACAACGAGTCATTCGAAAGGTTCCGCCGTCGCGAAAAAAGTCGGCATAGGCCACGCGACGCGTGATGTCTTCATCGACAACGGCCAAAATTTTGATGAGACATTTGGAATACTGAACGATATTATCGACACCAGAGACGACTGGACATCACTCACACTCATTGGACATCCTCACAACAGTACCATTGAAGCGATTGAACAGGCTGTCCCGCTTCTGAAACAAAAGGGCATCCGGGTCGTTCCGGTCTCACGCATGATAAGGCAATAGATAAGGCATGAGTAACATGGCAAGAAATAAAACTATTTTCTTTACCTCCATTCTTACCATTCTCCTGACGGTGGCCTGTGCACACCTACCGGGTGCGACCCGAAATATCTCGGCCACGGCGCAGGCTGATGACGCCTCCTATGCCGGTTCTTATTACCATTATTCGCTGGGCACACTTTTTGCGCTCAATGGTGAGACGGATCGGGCAATCAATGAATACAAAAAGACGCTGAATTATGATTTTACCTCACCCTTTCTGCGGATTGAACTTGCGAAGCTCTATATAAAGAAAAGAGATTTCCAGAAAGCGATGGCGGTTCTCGAGAAATCTGTCGAATACAGCCCCGACGATTATGACACCCGGGTGCTCCTGGGGGGAATCTACGGGAATATGAAGGAATTCGACAAGGCCATCCAGGAATACCGTCAGGCAATACGCATCAACCCCGACACCCTCGAGCCCTATCTCTTCACGAGCATGTTCCACCGGGAAATGGGACGATTTGACGAGGCAATCGCCGCTCTCGACGAGATGATTGCCCGCGACCCCGAAAACCTGATGGGACAGTACTCCCTCGCCAAGACCTACGAAGAGATGGAACGCTACGACGAGGCGGAGATGGCATTCAAACGGGTCATCGAGATAAAAGAGTCACATGAACCGGCCATCCTGGAACTGGGCGACCTCTACGAATTCCGGGACAAGGATGAGGACGCCCTTTCCCTGTATCGAGATTTTCTTGCCCGGTATCCCTCAAGTAATAATACACGGTTCAAGCTTGGGAAAATTCTTTTCAAGCTGAAGCGATACCCTGAGGCAATCAGCGAATTCAAGGCGATACTGGACAGCGGTGATACCCATGTCGAAAGCTACTATTCACTGGGCATTTCACTCTTTTTCGAGGGCAAGGATTACGAGAGAGCGGCTGAGGAGCTTTTGAATGTTCTGAGGAAACAACCCGACAATTACAAGGCACGGTACTTTCTTGCATCGTCATACGAAAAGCTGGACCGGCGGAGCGATGCCTATGACGAATTCGGCAAGATCGACGAGGAATCCGATCTCTACAGCACGGCCCGCATGCAAATGGGGCTGATCCTGAAAGATGACGGCTACCTTGACGAAGCGATCGATCTTATTCGCGATGCCGTTGAGAAAAAGGGAGATGATGAGTCGCTTTATATCTTCCTGATATCTCTCCATGAAGAAAAGGAACAGCTCGACCAGGCCCTCGACATGGCGAAAAGAGCCGTCTTTCTCCTGCCGAAAAGCATTGACCTCCGTTACAAGCTCGGCATCGTATACGAAAAAATGGACCGACATGAAGAAAGCATGGCGGAGATGAAAAAGGTTCTCGAATCCGACCCCGATTATGCGGAAGCTCTGAACTTCATCGGCTACAGCTATGCCGACCAGGGAATACGGCTCGACGAGGCGGAAAGCATGATCAAAAGGGCTATGGAACTGAAGCCGGACAACGGCTATATTACCGACAGCCTGGGGTGGCTCTACTTTTGCCAGAACCAGCTGGGCAAAGCGATCATGTATCTTGAAAAGGCGCTGCAACTCGCCCCCGAAGATCCCACGATTCACGAACACTTGGGAGATGCCTATGAAAAGGCGGGCAGAACGGAAGAGGCCCTTGAGCTGTTCCGCAAGGCACTCGAACTGGACCATGACAACGACGCCCTTCGGGAGAAAATCGACGCGTTGACAAAACCGGACAACGGCAAATGAAACACAGGGCAGACGCAGACCCTGCTCGAGACACCCTCTGACACCATGAAGAGCACCCTCCGATACAGATCATGGAATCCGGAAAAGGTAACCTTTATTCTTTTGATCCTCTTTCTGATGGCTGGGTGTGCGGTGAAGACAATCCCCGAACCGTCCCTTTCTCCCGACGAGGTGCGTTCCCGGTTCAGTATTCCTCCTGCTGAAACCGTTTTCAAGGCCACGGCCCGTATTGCCGTGGAATCGCCGACGGAGAAGTATTCACAGACAGTGGCACTGGCCGTCAAGAATCCCTCCTTTCTCAGGATTGAAAGTCTGCCTCTTTTCGGACCTGCAGATCTCATGCTTTCAACAAAGGGCAGTGTCTTTCAGGTATTCCTTCCCCGCGAGAAAACCTACTATACCGGAGCGGCGACGCAGCACAATATGCACCGTTTTTTCGGGATCGCCCTCTCCCCCCGTCACATTATTCCCCTATTGACCGGGGTGCCTCCCCTGGAGGTGGTCGATACCGGAGAACTCAGAATATACCGGGAAATGGGACGATACCGCATAGACCTGTTTTCGGAAAACAGGAACATTCAATCGCTCTGGCTGAATCCCGAATCGCAGATGCTGGAAGAACTCCTTCTGCGGGACGAGGCCGCAGGCACATCCCTTTCGGTCACTTTTGACAACTTCGTACATCTGCAGGACCGCTCCTATCCCACGCTTATTCATGTCACCATGGTGGAACCGGAACGGACGTCGATAACGGTACGGTACAGCGATATTGAAGTATCCGACGACAGGGCGGAGGGTCTCTTCGACCTCGCAGTCCCGCCGGGAATTACACCGATTTTGCTTGGGGAGTAGACAGGATAGAGACTACTTGATGCTGAGCAGCTGTTCGCGGGCACGCCGCGCTGACGTGGTGTTCGGATAGTCCTTGATGATGCGTTGAAACAGAAGCTTGGAACTGGACCGGTCGCCGAGCTTCAGAAAGGAGAAGGCCTGTTTCAGGAGTGCATCGGGGACCTTGTTTCCCTTTGAGTAGTTCTGGACGACCTTTTCATATTCAAGGATCGCCTTTTCGTAGTTTCCCTCGAAATAGTAACATTCACCGATCCAGAACTGGGCATTATCGGAATACTCAGTATCGGCAAAGGCCCCCAGAAAATCCTGGAATTTCTTTCGCGCATCGACGTAATTTCTCTCTTTGAAGATCGTCAATGCCTCTGAATATTCCTTCTCCTTGTCAATCTCCTCCTGCAGAGAAACCCTTTCCTGGTCCAGTACGGAATCCTGAGGAGCAACCTTTTTCCCCATACCAAGGTAGTTTTCGACGGATTGAATTCTCCGGAGGATGTCGTCTATCTTCCCGGTAACCTCTTCGTTTTTCTGCGTTCCCGAAGAAGATTGAAGGGCTGCCACTTTTACGGACAATTCCTCAGTGGCACCCCTCAATTTCTGCACATCAGAAAGAAGTGCCGTCATGTTGTCGTCAACGTCGGCAACCTTCTTTCTGACGAATTTACTCGATTCCCTGTTGCTTTCGGCAATGCTTTTGATGTCGGCCATTCCGGTCATTTCCGATTCGAGTGACCGGACTCTTGAATCAAGGCTGTTCGCGACAAGGTCAAGCTGCTCCCTTGTGACGCACCCCGTCGCAACCAGTACCACCAGCACCATGCAGAGAAAAACCGAAAGTTTCTTTACAGACGGCATATTCACACGTTATCACTTACTGACAGGATAAATCACAAAATGATCTCGTCTGTTCTTCGACCACGCGTCCTCACTGTGTCCCGGATCCAGGGGGAGTTCCTCGCCATAGCTGATCGTGGTAATCCTCATGGCGTCAACACCAAGATTTGCAAGATAGGCCTTGGCCGCCTCGGCACGCCGCTCGCCAAGGGCCAGGTTGTATTCTTTGGTTCCACGCTCGTCGCAGTGTCCTTCAATGGCAATCTCGAAAGACATCTGCTCAAGAAGCCAGCCACCAAGCCGTGCCAGAACCTCCCGGGAAGCCGGTTTGAGATCATACATGTCAAAATCGAAGTGAATGTCACCGAAGGTGGCAGCCTCGGCAAGCAGTCGCTCCCTCGTGGATTTCTCTTTCAGCTCTTTCTGGCGAAGGGCTTCCTGTTCCTTTTTGGCGGCTTCAATCGCAGCGGCCTTCGCATCTGCTTCCTCTTTCGCCGCATCGGACGCCGTCACGGCGGGCTCCATCATGACGGTCTCCTTCTTCGCACACCCACCCATGGCCAGGGCAAAACCGACGACACACACAATTAATGCCACACTCAGCAATTTTCTTCTCATCCCCTCTTCCTCCTTGTGCCAATATAGAATCTTTAACTTCCCGTG
>CAYTUH010000090.1:0-447 GCA_964441165.1 uncultured Syntrophaceae bacterium | reverse complement strand
ATCTCCGGTTCACCACGGTGGTTTCCGTGGAATTTTTCTCTCTTCTTCCCTGAGCGAGACCGCCTCCGACGACCGCCATCAGGACGCATCGTCACCAGTTTCTCCGGGCAGGAATTGCAGAAGAGACATTGAATCCGTTCACGAAGCGTTTGTTTTCTTTAACCATACAATTGGCATAAACTCAATATAAATCTAAATAAGAAGACCACGCCGGATCCTCGGAAAAGGAGATATCCGGACTGTCGCCGATTATTCGAAGGTTCATGCCGTTGGCATTCACGATGCCGATCTGTGATGCACCTTTTTGACCTCGGGTAAAGGCGAGGTACCTGCCGTCGGGCGACGGATCCATCGAGTTGACCACGCCGGCGCCGCCGATCGGCCGCGCCTTGCCCTTGAGCGTGACCACGTGGACCTGCGAGGTGGCGTAGTGGTCGAACAGAGCCT
>CAYTUH010000089.1:0-8446 GCA_964441165.1 uncultured Syntrophaceae bacterium | reverse complement strand
GAGGCGATCTTGTTTTCCAGTTCGCTCTTGCTCATGAGAAAACGGTCCTCCGTGGGCACCTGCATCGTGTATCCCAGTGCCGAGATGCCCCGGGGGATGATGGAAATTTTCTGCACCGGATCGGTGCCGGGAAGCGAGAGGGCCACCAGCGCGTGACCCATTTCGTGATGGGCAACGATTTCACGCTCATGGGGGTTGATGAGACGGTTTTTCTTTTCCAGGCCGGCCACGATCCGCTCCACCGCCTCCTCGAATTCGGCCATACCCACCGCCTCTTTGTTATTCCGGACCGCCAGCAGGGCCGCCTCGTTGACCAGGTTGGCCAGGTCCGCGCCGGCCATGCCAGGCGTCATATTGGCGAGGCGTTCCACGTCCAGATCGGCGACCGCTTTCACGTTCCTGAGATGAACCCGGAGAATGTCTTCACGCCCCTTCTTGTCGGGGCGGTCCACCAGCACGTGGCGGTCGAATCGTCCCGGCCGGAGAAGGGCCGGGTCGAGTATCTCGGGCCGGTTGGTGGCAGCCATCAGGATGACCCCCACCTTGGGGTCGAAGCCGTCCATTTCCACGAGAAGCTGATTCAGCGTCTGCTCCCGTTCGTCGTGACCGCCCATTCCGCCGATACCCCGTGCCTTCCCCAGGGCATCGAGTTCATCGATAAAGATGATACAGGGAGCCTTCTGCTTTGCCTGCTCGAAAAGATCGCGCACCCGGGCCGCCCCCACGCCGACGAACATCTCGACGAATTCGGAACCGCTCATGCTGAAAAAGGGGACACCGCTCTCGCCGGCAACGGCCTTCGCCAGCAGTGTTTTGCCGGTACCCGGGGGGCCCACCAGCAGGATGCCTTTTGGAATCTTTCCTCCCAATCCGGTGAATTTCCCCGGATCTTTAAGGAAGTCGATGATTTCAACCAGTTCCTGTTCCGCCTCGTCCACGCCGGCCACGTCCTTGAAGGTGACGTTCAATTCGTTCTCCATGTAGATCTTTCCCTTGTTTTTGCCCAGGGACATGAAGCCGGGCTGTTGCCCCGCCATGCGTTTCATGAATAAATACCAGATGCCGATGAAGAAAAAGAGGGGAAGGACCCAGGAGAGGAGATCCTGAAAAAAGGTCGATTCCACTTCGCCCTTGAAGGTAACGTGATACTGCTCCAGCATGTTCGACAGTTCGGGATCGACCCTGACGGCGCGAAAGGCCTTGGCGGTGCCGCCTTCGGCCTTCATTTTCCCCTCGATCCGGTTCTGGGACACGGCGATCTCGGTGACCCTTCCTTCTTTCAGGAGACTCAGAAACTGACTGTAGGGTATGGTCTGGACGGCAAACATCGAGTGGAGGTAGTTCTGGGCGATCAGGACCGCCCAGATGCCGATCAGGACGTACCAGATGGAAAACTTGTGGTGCTTCTCCATGATCCATTCTCCCGCGATTCGATTTTTCAGGGGGGCGTTTCGCCATGCGTTACGAGAGGTAGAGTAGCAGGAGGCCCCCGCAAACTCAAGAGAAATGTACCTTTCCGTAATGGGGTCTCATGGTGCGTCGGTGGCGGGGAGACGTGCCGTTACGCAGGCAGAAGCCTCCACTCGGCTGCCGGGTCCGAGGTGTACCGGACAATAAAAGTGTTGAAAATCCCGCCCATATTTATCATAGTAGGATCCGACACGGATATCATGCAAGGAACGGCACAGGAATGGAACATACCAGTCTCTTCTTTCGGTTCGGCGTGGCCCTCGTAATCGGCGTACTGGTTGGTCTTCAGCGGGAGTTTGCCTACGAAAAACCCGATCGTGAACTGGCCACCGGTGTCAGGACTCTCGCCCTCATGGGCCTCATCGGCTGCGGAGCCGCCTTCGTCTCCGATGTCATGCATTCGCCCTGGCCCTTTGTGGTCATCGTGGCGATTGTGGGGGGCTTTTTCCTGGTCAACTATTTCATCGAGGCGTCCCGGGGCGAGACGGGGCTCACGACGGAGGCCTCGGGCATCCTCACCATCCTGGCCGGTGCCCTGGCCTACTGGGACCAGGTGACGTTGGCCGTGGCCCTCGGCGTCACGACGACGGTCCTGCTCTCCGTGAAGCTGGAACTGCACCGTTTCGTCGAACACATCACCCGGGAGGATATTTATGCGACCCTGAAATTCGCCGTTATCACCGCCATTGTGCTGCCGGTCCTCCCGAACCGGACCTTCGGCCCCATCCCCTTTCAAATCTTGAATCCCTACAAGATATGGCTCCTGATCGTTCTCATCTCCGGGATCAGTTTCGTGGGGTACGTCTTCATCAAGACCGTCGGGACGCGCAAGGGGCTCGGCATCACGGGGCTCATGGGCGGTCTCGCCTCCAGCACGGCGGTCACCCTCAGCCTGACCCAGGTGAGCAAATCAGCCGGCGAGCTGGCGAAACCCCTGGCCGTGGCCATCACCATCGCCTGGACCGTCATGTTTTCACGGGTCGTTGTCGAGGTCTACGTCCTGAACCACGAACTGGCGCGCATCATCTTCCTCCCCATCCTCGCCCCCGTGGCGGCGGGCCTGCTCTACGGTCTTGTCCTCTTCCGCATGGAGCGGACCGACCGGCGAGCGGACGTGGCCTTTCACAACCCCTTTGAACTGGGCCCGGCCATCACCTTCGGCCTCATCTTTACGGCGGTGCTCGTCCTGTCACGGGCGGCCCAGATCTACATGGGCGATGCGGGCATCTACCTGTCGAGCATCGTGGCGGGACTGGCCGACGTGGATGCCATCGCGCTTACCATGGCGGAGCTGAGCCGTGGGCAGAACGGCATCGACATGACCACGGCGGCCCGGGCCATCGTCCTGGCGGCGGTGGCGAACACCTTCCTCAAGGGATGCATGGTCATGTTTCTCGGCGAGTCGAAACTCCGCCGCGTCATCCTGCCGGGATGCCTCCTCATCATGGCCACGGGCACCATCGCGGCATTCGTCATATAGGGGGGAACGCATCTCCTGTATACTGAATTGCAAAGTGGTGTGACTCCCTTTTCAAAACGTCTCTCCGGTCGGGTGACGTCGTCCTGGTGCCCGTGTTCCTGACCCGATGGGAAGAACGGGAGGTAAAGGACCTAATCAACTGAAATATTGTTTTATTTCCGGAAAGATTCCCATTGACAAATCGCAGAGAGAAGCGCAGATTCCACCCGAAAGAGTGCTCTGTTTCTCGCCCGTTAAGTCGGCGTAAAGCACGAAGACATGATGTCTACATTTCGGATGTGAGAGGTTGTATTGCGACAAGGAGAACTTTCATGGTCAGAGAATTGTTCATAACGCTCTTGATTGCCTCGTTAATCATCACATGGGCCACTCCCCGTGCCGCCGCTGCCGGGGGCGCCGGAGGGGAACCGATGATACGTGATTCGGTGGGCTGGGGATCAGTCGCAGCGACGGTGATCCTGGGAGGCATCTATATAATATATCAGGGGAAACAGAATATTTCCTCAGACAAGGGGGAGGTTCAGAGCGCGGTGGATACCATAACCCCTGTGAAAGCCGACACGTCGAACCGTGTCACACCTTCCGGGGAGTTGATGGTTGCGAGATGGTGACTTTGCTCGGGCATTACGTATCATAACCCGATATGGCAGCTACCGACGCAGTGCAAAGGTCTGCCTGCATGATTCTTCCGGATTTGCTCCGCGGAGGTGCGGTCTGATTCAGGCCGCACCTGTGAAAAGAATCCTAGCATGGGGTCTAGCATGGGGTCAAGTCTATGCTTGACCCTTAGTTATATCATCTTGTATTTTATTAATCTTTTTCCTGATTGTGCGGTCATCCTTTTTAAGTATCGACACTCTTCGTATGATACTGCTGACAGTGCTGTATGCGTTGATGTGAAAACGGTCGCCGATGCTGGTAAGGCTCTCGCCTCGTATTTGACGCAACAGATATACGGCGATATTCCGCGGCTCATTGAAAATCCCCCGTCGTGTGGTCAACAAGTCATTGAACGTTACGCCATAATATTCGCACACCGCCGATAGTATTGCTTCCGATGTCGGAGCCAGTCTTCTTGATTCAGGAACCTCATAGTTTTTCTTCTGGAGGTAATATCGCTCCCGTATTTCCGTTATAAAATGTTCCGGACCAAAAATCGATGGCAACTTCTTCAATGAAAACAATCGAGTGACTTCTGTCGGATCGTCGTCCTTCATGAATTCGATAAACGATTTCAGCCTGCCCCCTTTTTCGGGAGTGATCATGGAGAAGATATAATCTTTATAAAGCCAGTTCCACTTCCCGGCATATGAAAGATATCCCCGGTAGCTGCTCCATTCATAATCCGGGATATCTTTTACCAACCCTGCCTTGACCGGGTTATTGTGTATATATCGGACCAGTTGCAGCAGATGGCTGTCTTCACTGACAAGTATGGACGCATACCTTCCCCTGAAGAGCTGACCGTCACATCCATGGGTCCGGTTATATCTCTGGGTATACACACTGTTCAGATGCCGCATGCATCGTGAAATATTCCCGTCAGGCGTGTGGAGGAGGAGGTGATAATGATTGGTCATTAAACAGTAAGCTGCGACCTTCACATTGAAGATTTCCGATGTCTCTATCAGGAGATCAATAAACAGAAGATAATCAGACCTGTCCGAAAAAATTGACTCGGACCGCCTTCCGCGGTTCATGACGTGATACCAGGCGCCGGGATATTCTATTCTGAGAGGTCGTGACATGAAGAATTATTTATCATTGTGTTTTGCAAGAGTCAAGCATAGACTTGACCCCTTTTCTTCCCGTTGCATTGACAGGAAAATATAGAAAAAGAATGCAGGCAAATCACATTAAAAGAAGGTCCCACATGGGTACTTGATGCGGATCTTCGCCGTGGTATCCTCCGGGTCCTGTAACTCAGAAAATCAGTCCGGGTGGATTTGAAATATAGTACTTGTCACGGCTGTCCCAACAACTAATTGGATTAATTGAATCATCCCTGGGAAAGCAGTGATCACCTACCGGAGTTTGAAATCCTTAAATGATTCCAGCAAATCGCTATTCCTCGGATATTTCTGAAGCATCTCGATCAGCTTTTCCATAGCCGTAACAGGATTCGTCGTTGCCATGCCCCTGCGCAATAATTCAAGGCGTCGGTACTCTTCCGGCTCAAACAAAAACTCCGCACGTCGCGTACCGCTCTTTAATGCATCGATTGCCGGGAACACCCGATTATTTGCCAGTTCCTTTGAAAGCACCAGTTCCATGTTACCCGTGCCCTTAAACTCCTCAAATATGACATCATCCATACGGCTGCCTGTTTCGACCAGAATTGTTGCAATGATCGTTATCGAGCCCAGACCCTCCACATTGCGTGCAGCGCCAAAAATACGACGCGGCACTTCAAGTGCGCCGGCATCTACTCCTCCCGAAAGCGTACGCCCTCCACTGCGGCGCTGTGAGTTGTGTACCCGCGCCAGACGCGTAAGTGAATCAAGCAATATCAGAACATTATGCCCTGCAGCAGCTTCCACATAAGCCTCTGCAATCACTTTATCGACAACCTCAATATGATTTTCATGACTATGATCAATGGACGAAGAATATACCCTGGTATTCACACTGCGCGTAAAATCAGTTACCTCTTCGGGACGTTCATCAACAAGTACGCAATGTACCTTCATCTCGGGATACCCGTTTAACACGGCATGACAGATATGCTTTAAAAATGTCGTCTTACCCAACCCGGCCGATGATATTACCAGAGCACGCTGTCCCATTCCTATCGGACAGATAAGGTCAAGGGCACGGACAGACAACTCATCACTGCCCTTTTCAAGAATAATGCGCGGATGCGGGTCTACTGCCGTACCGGCAAGAAACTTTTTCTGACTCGATGAAGCAACCCTGCGCGCCGGCGCCTGCGAAGGCTGCGGCGGTCGTGATTGCCCACGTCGCGAATTTAAACGAAACGAACTCATAGGTACTCTCTTTGCTCCTTTGTGTTTAGTAATCGATCTTTATCCTCTATGTATCATAATATTTTTGAATCTTCTGATTTTGCGTGTTTTAAGTTTCATACAACAGAGCCATCACCGGCGGCTGCCGGCCGTCCCGTGGGTGCAGTTAGTGTGTTTTTTCCCTCTTAATTGAGGCCACTGATTATAGCCAATGGCTGGATCATTTGACAGGAGTTCCTTAATGAAATCTATTTCCTTATGGGGGGGGAACAACCGAGGGTCGCATCTTAATCATTCTTGCCCCGTAGATCCCGGAGTGGCATAGGCAGACAGTCGCACCAGGCAAACAAATAAATCTGACCCTTTTTCTCTGATTGCCAAAACTCAGCAAAGGTGCTTTACCAAGTTTGAGTGGCAGATTAGATTGTAACGGCCAGGGTAGCACGTAGCCAACTGATTTTCTCTTTCATGAAATCAAAATCAGGGCCGGATGTCACGAACGCCGCCTTTCCCTCCCTTGATCAGGAAACCAGCCTCCGGTCCATGCAGACCCTTAACATTACTGCTCCCCAATGTAATCAAAACATTCGGTTAATGTGATGAAAGGGGTCAAATCTACGATTGACCCTTAGTGATATCCTCTTCTATTTTTTCAATCTTTTTTCTGATTGTGCGGTCATCTTTTTTAAGCATCGCCATTCTTTGTATGATACTGCTGACGGTGCTGTATGCGCTGATGTGAAAACGGTCGCCAATGTCGGTAAGGCGCTCGCCCCGTATTTGACGCAGCAGATACACGGCGATATTCCGCGGCTCATTGAAAACCCCCCGTTGTGTGGTCAGCAAGTCATTGAACGATACGCCATAATATTCGCACACCGCCGATAGTATTGCTTCAGATGTCGGAGCCAGTCTTCTTGATTCCGGAACCTCATAGTCTTTTTTCTGAAAATAATATCGTTCCCGTATTCCCGTCATGAAACTGTCAGGACCAAACAACGACGGGGGCTTCTTTAATGCAAAGAGACGAATGACTTCTTCCGACTCATCGTCCTCCATGAATTCGATAAACGGCTTCAGCCTGCCCCCTTTCCCGGGAGTGATCATGGAGAAGATATAATCTTTATAAAGCCAGTTCCACTTCCCGGCATATGAAAGATATCCCCGGTAGCTGCTCCATTCATAATCCGAGATATCTTTCGCCAACCCTGCCTTGACCGGGTTCTTGTGAATATATCGCACCAGTTGCAGCAGATGGCTGTCTTCACAGACAAGTATGGACCTATACCGTCCCCTGAAGAGCGGGCCGTCACATCCATGGGTCCGGTTATATCTCTGGGTATACACACTGTTCAGGTGCCGCATGCATCGTGAGATATTCCCGTCAGGCGTGTGGAGGAGAAGATGATAATGATTGGTCATTAAACAGTAGGCGGCGACCTTCACATTGAAGATTTCCGATGTCTCAATCAGGAGATCGATAAACAGCGGATAATCAGACCTGTCCGAAAAAATTGACTCGGACCGCCTTCCGCGGTTCATGACGTGATACCAGGCGCCGGGATATTCTATTCTGAGAGGTCGTGACATGGAGGTTTATATAACTTTTCCTCTCTCAAGAGTCAAGCATAGACTTGACCCCTTCTCCCTCGTGCGTTGCCCGTTGCAGCCGTCTCATGTGTCCTTTATACATTCCATCAGCAGCATATCCGCCTGTTCGCCGTCGGGCATCATCCACGCCTGCTCCAGGACAGCGACTCTCTTGAAACCTGCCTTCTCGTATGCCCGTAGTGCCTTGGTATTGGAAGGGAAAACGGTCAGGCCCACAACACGGAGGTGCAGAGTACTAAAGGCGTAATCGAGTGCCAGGGTAAGGGCATCCGATCCATACCCGCCTGAGCGATATCGGCCATCCATGATCGCGATCCCGAGCTCTGCCAGTAAGGCTTCACGGTTTATGCCCTTCAATGTTACGTAGCCGATCGGGCAATTTCCTTCCTTCGTGACGATACTGAACGTGACGGCCCCGCCGTCCCCACATCGGGGCAGGGTCAGGACCTCAAGGGTACGCAGAAATCTTTCCTCTTCACCGGCCTGAAAGGGACGCCATCCCATGGTGTCAATAAGCTCGGGATCATCGGAAAGACTCATGTACCGGACGAGATGGCCTTCCTCAATCGGTGACAGATAAACTTTGAAGTTCATATTCCAGAGAGGGGTCAAGTCTATGCTTGACCCATAGTTATACAATCTTTTATTTTTTCTATCTTTATCCTCGTCCCGCGGTCATTTTCTTTACGCATCGACACCCTTCGAATGATACTGCTGACGGTGCTGTATGCGCTGATGTGAAAGCGGTCGCCAATGTCGGTAAGGCGCTCGCCCCGTATTTGACGCAGCAGATACACGGCGATATTCCGCGGCTCATTGAAAACCCCCCGTTGTGTGGTCAGCAAGTCATTGAACGATACGCCATAATATTCGCACACCGCCGATAGTATTGCTTCAGATGTCGGAGCCAGTCTTCTTG
>CAYTUH010000088.1:7484-8463 GCA_964441165.1 uncultured Syntrophaceae bacterium | reverse complement strand
CTTTCTCTCATCCTTACCGATATTTCCAGCACCGGACCCGGTGCCCCGAACCCTGGTCCCCAAGGTCCGGTTCCGCTTCTCTGCATATATCCATTACAAAGGGACACCGCTCCTGGAAACTGCAGCCGCGCGGAAGACTGTAGAGGTTGGGGACCGTGCCCGATATGACCTGGAGCCGCCGGTGCCGGTCCGACATATCGTTCAGATCCGGCGACGAGGTCATGAGTCCTTCCGTGTAGGGGTGGAGGGGGGCGGAAAAGAGTTCCGCAACTGTGCTGTACTCGACGACCTTTCCGGCGTACATTACCGCGGCAAACTGGGCCGCCTCGGCAATCACGCCGAGGTCATGAGTGATGAATATGACCGATGTACCCACCTTCTCCTTCAGCCTGCCGATGAGGTCGAGAATCTGCGCCTGAATAGTGACATCGAGGGCAGTTGTCGGTTCATCGGCCAGCATCAGTGCCGGGTTGCAGGCCAGGGCCATGGCGATCATGACGCGCTGGCGCATGCCGCCACTCATCTGGTGGGGATAGTTCATCAACCGTTCCCGGGCTGCCGGCATTCCCACCAGGTCGAGCATCTCTACGGCGTGGTCCAGGGCATCTTTTTTCGAAAGCTTCCGGTGAAGCCGGATGGCCTCGGAAACCTGGTCGCCGATTTTGAGTACCGGGTTGAGAGAGTTCATGGGTTCCTGGAATATCATCGAGATCGTTCTGCCCCGAAGCTTCCGCATCTCCTCTTCGGAGAGAAGAAGGATGTCCCTCTCCTGAAAGGTAATGGATCCGGAAACGATGCGGCCGGGCGGTGTCGGAACAAGCCGCATGATGGAGAGGGCAAGCACCGTCTTTCCGCACCCCGACTCTCCGACGATGCCCAGCGTATCGCCTCTGTCGAGGGTGAGCGAAACACCGTCGACGGCCTTGACGACGCCGTTCCTGGTCTCGAAATAGGTTTTCAGGTCCCTGATATCAAGAAT
>CAYTUH010000088.1:0-7457 GCA_964441165.1 uncultured Syntrophaceae bacterium | reverse complement strand
CTGCACAAGGAGCCGCACACCCGTGCCCGATGCCCCCGCCGGTATGTAGGGTTTTTCCTTTTTGAGCAGGGCCGGACCGGCAATGTCGAGGTGTGCCCAGGGGTAATCTCCAGCGAATTTGCTCAGGAAAATGCCTGCCGTGATGGTCCCGCCCGCCCGGTTGCCCACATTCTTCAGGTCCGCCACATCGCTCTTCAGCAGCTCGTCGTATTCATGCCAGAGCGGCAGTTCCCATACATGCTCGCCGGTGGTGCGTGCCGCCTCCTTCAGCCGTTCCTTCAGGTCATCGTCCGTACCGAGGAGTCCCGTCAGGTAGTCGCCGAGGGCAATGACGCAGGCCCCCGTCAGGGTGGCGATGTCGATGATCGCCTCCGGTTTGAACCGTCCGGCGTAGGCAAGTGCGTCGGCCAGGATCAGCCGGCCTTCGGCATCGGTATTCTTTACTTCGATCGTCCGGCCGGAAAGAGACCTGAGGATGTCACCGGGCTTGTATGCCTTTCCGCCGGGCATGTTCTCCGTTGCCGGAACGAGTCCCACCACGTTCAGGGGGATCTTCAGGTCGGAAACGGCCTGCATGGTGCCGAGGACCGCAGCACCCCCCGCCATGTCATCCTTCATTTCGTCCATGTTTGCCGCGGGCTTGATGCTGATGCCGCCGCTGTCGAAGGTGATGCCTTTGCCCACAAGCACAATCGGCCTTTCTCCTTTGCCGCCGCCCCGATACTCCATGATGATGAATTGCGGCGGTTCGCTGCTGCCCCGTGCCACGCCGAGGAGCGCCTTCATGCCCAGGCGTTTCATTCGTGCCTCATCGAGGACGGTCAACTTGATAGGACGGCCGTCGGCCATGTTCCTCGCACTGACGGCGAGGATGGCGGGAGTCATCTCGTTTGAGGGCGCCGACACGAGGTCCCGCGTGAAGCAGACGGCCCGGGCGATGATTTCAGCCCTTCGCGCCGCTGTGCGGGCCTGTGCCGCCAGGGTCTTGTCAGCTTCCAGTATGACGAATTCCTTCAGGTCCGGCATGGAATCGTCGTCATCGGTTTTAAAAGATCGGTACCGGTAGAGTCCGAGGATTGTTCCCTCTATGGCTGCTTCCACCATGGTTTCGAAAGGAATCGAAAGCTCTCCGAAGTGGAGTGACGAGGCGAACATCCCGATACCGGTATTCCGCAGTGCCTGCGCCGCCCTGGAAAAAAGGCCCCTCAGTTTTTCCGCATCGAAATCTTTCCGCTTCCCCATGCCGATGAGGAGTATCCGCTTGCCGGGAATGATGTCCCGGGTATAGAGAAGGGACGTCTGAAACAGTTTTCCCTTGAAGTCACCGGCTTCGATCAGTCCGCTGATGAGGCCATTGGAAGCGCGGTCCACTTCTCCGGCGGCTCCTTCGGGCGTCGCGTCATCTTGAAAATGTCCTACCACCAGTGCTTCACATTTACATTGTGCCGGATATTCCCGGCGTACGATTATCTTCATTACCCTTTCCCCTGTCCATTATCTGATTGACCGTTCTGCAATACGCTCCGCCCTGCCGTGGTGCCCCCGTATAAAGGGAAATGACCCGTTCCAGTCATTCCCCCGTTCTCTCTGTCTTTCCGCCGATGAGCGAATCGGGAAGACAAATGAACAGATCCGGATTTCCGGTCAGGCCGGGAATGACACACAATGTGTGCCGCAGGTATGTCCCTGTGTGATCGTGAGATTACTCCGGGCTCTCGCCCCCGCAATGACACCGGTTTGCTTCCTGTTACGGAACCGCCCTGACGGTTGTTCAGGAAAATAACACATGTCCGCGAAAAGTCAATCATCCTTAACGGAGCATCGTTCAATTCCCTGGCGGTGGGTGTCCGCCCTTACCATTGCCATGCCGGAGTGCTTCCACCTCCTTCGTGATTTCCGCTGCCCGTTCGCTGTCGGGAGGAAAATGGGGCAGGGCCGCCTCAAAGTGGAAAAGGGCGCTCTTGGGTTTTTGCTTCTTCTTGAAAAATATGCCGAAATTGTAGTGAGAGTCCCCCGTGGCGTTCATCTTTCCACAGGTCATGGCGAGATTGTAATAAATGGAATCGGAGTCGGGATTTTTTTCCCGGTAGCTTTGATAGAAGCCGAGGGCGGCGGTATAGTCGCCGAGGGCATCGGAGACACGGCCCAGATAGAGGACCGTTTCCATGTCGTCGGGATCGATGGCATGGGCCTTTTTCAGCGGCGCCAGGGCGGCCTCCGCAGAGCCGGCGTTGAAATGGGTGATGCCGAGGTCACGGAGGATATCGGGATCATTCGGGGAAAGGTTCAGGACCCTGTTGAAACGGCTCAGCGCTTCCTTGGTCTTCCCCTGTTTCGCCTCGACCATGGCGATGCCGTAAAGCCCCTCGATGTCGTCATTCCGCGTCTTGAGCCGGTCTTCGAAGTACCGCATTTGCGAATCGAAATCGTCGTCTTTCAGTGTGAGCAGCGTTTTAACACGATCAAATTCCGAGAGGAGCGCGGTGGCGCCCCTTTTCTTGTATCGCGTCTGAAGCAGGGCGTCGAGGTACCTGATTCGTTCGCTTGTGCCCGGATGGGTGAGGAAGTAGGAAGGGATGGAATTGGAATAGTACTCATACTGTCTCATGATTTTGAGAAAATCGAGCATGCCCCTGCCGTCGTATCCGCTCTTCACGAGATAATCCATGCCGAAGTAGTCGGCTTCTTCTTCGTGTTCCCTGCTGTATTTCAGATTCAGGCTCGCGGCGGTGGCAAGGGAAAAACCCGCGATGGCGGCCGAGCCTTCTCCACCGCCCCCGATGAAGGCGCCTGCCAGGATCGCCGCGAGAGTGGCAATATTCACCTTCTGTGATTTTTCTATGATTTTTGCGATATGACGTGCCTTTACATGGGCGATCTCATGGGCAAGCACCCCGGCGAGCTGGCTTTCGTTTTCCGCTATCTCGATAAGACCGCTGTAGACATAGACGTATCCTCCCGGTGTGGCAAAGGCATTGATGCCCGAATCCCTGATAACTGAAAAGGTGAATTCGAAGGGCGAGGCAGTGCTTTGCACGGTGAGACTCCTGCCGAGTTCGTCCAGATAGCCGGTGACTTTCCTGTTCTTGACAAGAGCTCCCCTTTTCTCCAGTTTTTCGTAGAACTCCCTTCCCAGTTTTTTTTCATCATCGATGGTGAAGGATGCACGGCACTGAGACGACAGGCCGGGGAGACAGGGAAGGAGAATCAGGGTGCAGAGAATCAGGACAATTATTTTGAATCTTTTCATGTCTTTCATAGTACGCTCGCGGAGTTAATGTATCTTCTTTCATCCCTTTTATCAAGGGCATTTAATATTGTGCGGCCGATACCCCCTGTGTTATAGAGATTCATCATGCCCGGCAGAGGAAGTGTCGAATAACCATGAAAAAACGCATTCATACCCGCACCATAACGGTCACGACCCATGAAATCGGCCTGGATACCCTTCTCATCGAAGGAGCATTGCGTGATGACCGGCACTGTCCCTGTTTCTCTTACACGGCAGGGGAATTCGTGGACCCGGGGGCGGTGCACCACATCGTGGTGAAATTGACCGTCAGCCTCCCCGGCCTCGAGATTACGTCGGCGGAAGCGGAACTCGAGACCGTACCGACTGAGCGATGCCGGGAAACGCATTGCGTCGTCGAAAATCTCGTGGGACTGAAGATCATGCCTGGATTTACCCAGAAGACCGTTGAGGTCCTGGGCGGTATAAAGGGTTGTATTCATATGACGAATCTCATACAATCCATGGCATCGGCCGCCGTACAGGGACAGTGGGCATACTATTCCATGAAGCGCGACGATCGCACACCGGAAATGCCGAAGTTCGATCCCTCGCTGATCGTGAACAGTTGCTGGCTCTGGCGGGAAGACGGTCCTTATTACAAGGAATTACAGGAAATAGAAGCCGGGTTGAAAAGTAAAAAGCTGCCGCCGCGGGAGTGACGGGGCGGCAGGGCGCGGAGGTTTGTGCATGAGTACCAGACTCATCATTACCATCGACGGTCCCGCCGGAACGGGTAAGAGTACCGTCAGCAAGATACTTGCCGCCCGTTTGACGGCGCTCTATCTGGATACGGGGGCGCTTTACCGGGCCGTTGCCCTCACGGCCCTCGACAGGGGAATAGCGCCCGGTGACGGGAAAGGAATCGCCGCACTCTGCGAGACCATCGAGATTTCATGCTTGACCGATCGTGACGGGATACGGATTCTGGTAAACGGTGACGATGTCTCCGACAGGATCAGGACTGAAGAGGTGAGCCTCGCCGCGTCGAAAGTATCCGCCCTTCCCGCCGTCAGAAAATTCCTGCTCCCCATTCAAAGACGTATCGCCGATATGAGCAGCATTGTTGCCGAAGGCAGGGATATGGGAACGGTTGTCTTTCCCCATGCCGACGTGAAATTTTACCTCGATGCCGATGAAAACGAACGGGCACGAAGGAGATATTACCAGTTATGCGGAGAGGGTGTGACGGCCGATTTCGACGAGGTGAAAAAGGGGTTGACAATCAGGGACCGGCAGGACAGCGGCAGGGCGATTGCCCCCCTGAAACCGTCGGATGATGCCGTAATAATTGACAGTACGACCCTGAAAGCCGAGGAGGTCGTCGAGGCCATGATTGCCCGTATTCATGGACATCTTCTTGAAAATGGAAACAATTCGAAAGTGTAAATCGCTTGATATTTTATTGTTCCTGTGTTAGCGTCGCAATTTACAAACGTGCATAAATAATACCAGGGGGTAACTAGGTAATGGTCAACGAGGAAAACATAACAACTGAACAGGAAGAAAACGCATTTAATGAAGAGCAGGAGGTGCAGGAAAAACAGGAAAAAAGTGACGATCTCAGCTTTGTAGAACTCTATGAACAGAGCCTTCAGGAAGTACCGACCGGTCAGATCGTGACGGGCAGGGTGGTTCAGGTCAATGACGATGTCATCATGATCGACGTGGGGTACAAGACCGAAGGACGGCTGAATATCAACGAAGTCAAAGACGACGAGGGAAATGTAACGATTTCCGAAGGCGACGAAATAGAAGTTCTCGTTGACAGGAAAAAGGATGATGATCTGATCCTGTCGCGGGACAAGGCGGTAAAACTCCGTGTATGGGACGATATCATCAAGGCCCATGACGAGAGCTGCTTCATCACCGGCAAGGTGGTAAGCAGGGTCAAGGGCGGGCTCGCCGTTGATATCGGTTTTACCGCATTCCTTCCCGGCTCCCAGGTGGATATCTACCCGGTAAAGGATCTCGATCGATACGTGGGACAGAGCCTTGAGTTCCAGGTGCTCAAGTATGACCGGAAGCGCAACAATGTGGTGCTGTCGCGAAAGACGATTCTGGAACGGGAAAAGGAAGAAAAGAAGAAACAGACGCTCGAAACGATAGAAGAGGGCAAAATACTCGAAGGTGTCGTCAAGAATGTCACTGATTACGGTCTGTTTATCGATCTCGGCGGGATCGACGGATTACTTCATATTACCGACATGTCCTGGGGGCGCATACGCCACCCCTCGGAGAGTTTCTCGAAAGACGATCAGATCACGGTCAAGGTGCTGAGTTTCGACCGGGAGAAAGAGCGGGTTTCACTGGGGCTGAAACAGTTGATCGACAACCCCTGGGATACGATTCATGAACGGTACCCGGTGAATTCCGTTGTGGAGGGCAAAGTGGTGAGCCTTGTGGATTACGGTTCCTTCGTCGAGCTTGAACCCGGCGTGGAGGGACTGATTCACGTTTCCGAGATGTTCTGGACGAAAAAGGTCAAACACCCCTCAAAACTGCTCACCGTCGGTGACGCCATCAATGTCATGATTCTCGATGTCAACACCGAAACCAAGAGGATTTCCCTCGGACTGAAGCAGACGCTCCCGAATCCCTGGGAGGAGTTGAGCGACAAGTATCCTCCCGGAAGCATTATTACCGGGAAAGTGAGAAACGTCACTGATTTTGGTGTGTTCATCGGCGTGGAAAACGATATTGACGGGTTGATCCATGTCTCCGATATTTCCTGGAAGAAACGGGTGAAGCACCCTTCGGAATTTTTCAAGAAAGGCCAGGAGATCGAGGCGGTGGTCCTGAAGGTCGATGTGGAAAACGAGAAATTTTCTCTCGGCGTGAAACAGCTGGAAAAGAACCCCTGGGAAGAGCTGGCCGAAAAATACGGTCCCAATTCAGTCGTCTCCGGAAAAGTGACCAATGTAACGGACTTCGGAATCTTTGTCGAAATCGAAGAGGGTATCGAGGGACTGGTGCACATCTCCGAATTGAGCCAGAAACGGGTCAAATCGTCGGAGGAACTGTATTCCGTCGGCGATTCGGTGTCCGCTGTCATCAAGAACATAGACCCGGAAAACCAGAAGGTGGGTCTGAGTATCAAGGAATACGAGGTACAGTCGGATTCATCATCTCAGAAACAGTACGTGAATAACGAGAAAAAGGTTGTTTCCAATCTTGGAGATATCCTGTCCGGTATAAAACTTTAACGTACTCAATCCTTTGAAATGAGAAAACACCCGGTAATCCTTGGATTGTGCATCCTTGCAGCGATAGGATTACTGTGTTTTCTTGTCATCTACGGAGTTTCTTCGCTGACGGGTGACCGGAAGTCCTTTGCCATGGGGGAAAAGATAGGTGTGGCCCAGGTGGAGGGCGTGCTCTATGACGGAAAACCGGTCATCGATCAGCTTGACGACTATGAACGCGATGACGACATCAGGGCGGTGGTGCTCCGGATAAATTCTCCGGGAGGTGCCATCGTTCCCTCGCAGGAAATCTACGAAAAGGTCCTCAGGGTACGGGAGAAAAAACGTGTCGTCGTGTCCATGGGATCGGTGGCCGCGTCGGGAGGGTATTATATCGCCTGCGCCGCCGACAGGATCGTGGCAAATCCGGGAACCATCACGGGAAGTATCGGCGTGATCATCCAGCATTCGCAGTTCCGCGAACTTCTCGACAAGATCGGGATCGAAGCGGAAACCGTCAAAACCGGAAAATACAAGGATACGGGGTCTCCTCTGCGGGAAATGACTGCCGATGACGAACAACTGCTTCAGGATGTGGTCGACGATATCTTCGACCAGTTCATCGGGATCGTGTCGATGCAGAGAAACATTTCGGAAGAACAGATCCGCACGATATCGGACGCACGTATCTTTACGGGAAGGCAGGCATTGAAGCTGGGGCTGGTGGACGAACTCGGCGACATGGAGCATGCCGTGACACTGGCGGTGCAGCTGGCCGGCATCGAGGGAGAACCGGAGCTCGTATATCCCAGAAAGGAACGCAAGGGTCTGATTCGCTACTTCCTTGAAGAAATGGCAACGACAATTTCGGCACTCATGGTGAAACAGGACACCGGTATACGCTATCTCTATACCGGTGAATCGGTCCGGGGGGTATACTGATGAACAGGAAAGAGCTGATTGAAGGGGTCAGGACAAGGGTC
>CAYTUH010000087.1:5832-8465 GCA_964441165.1 uncultured Syntrophaceae bacterium | reverse complement strand
GGTATGGTGTCCGACAGAAAGAATATCCGTGGTGACCACGGTACCCGTTCCGAACTCTCCGTCCTTGTCGGAACTCCAGACCAGCGAAGCGCCGGTCAGGGAGCCTTCCTTGATATCGGAAGCCGTTCCGGTGAACACGACGTCGCATCCTTCGAGAAATGAGCTGTCGTTGGAGGGGCTCGTAATGGTTGCCGTACGCTTTGCCTTGCCCCCTTCATCATCATCCCCGCAGCCGGAAAGGGCCAGCATTCCGAGAACCAGTGCCGCCATGATGAAGATCGCCTGTAACGATATGCGAAAACGTTTCATTCGAATTTCCTCCTTTATGCTGCGACAGCCTCCGCGAATGAGCCGGAACTTTTACCGCCTTCGGGCACGGCATCATGATTGCCGTGAAAAGACCCTTTGCTCCCCTCCGTTGGTACTTTCATATCCCTGTCTCTCCGATTCATAGAAAGATAAACGATTTTCCGGTGCATTTGCAATGATAAATATCGTTTTCTTCATCATTTCGATTCGTCCCGTGAGGTGGAACCCCGCCATTCGGCTCTTCCACGGAGACCGGGGCCTCTCCTTGAAACTGCTGTTGATTCGTCGGGTAAAATCGCGTACAATCCCGCCATAGATCAATTTTTTCACCATCCGCACCATCGGCTCCCGATGCCGCAAATCCAATTGTCCCTCATGCTGCAGACTTTTTTACCCGTGTATTGTTCCGGAAAGATACTGCGTGAATGCCCCAGGTTTCAGGGAACCCTCCGCAGATGGCCGGGGTGGTGAGAATCAGGACAATGCGGCAGTCAATGCCGAAGAGGAGGTCGATGATGAAGAAACTACTCTATGCAAGTCTGATAGGAATACTGATCATTTCCATGGCCGTTGCCGTCGATGCCCAGGGGCGTCGGGGATGGGACGGAGAAAATTACAATTACTGCCCCCATTGCGGTGCCTACCTGGGACCCGGCGGCGACTATGGATATGGTATGGGACCGGGTATGATGGGCGGCGGTTACTACGGTCCGGGCCGGGGAATGATGGGGGGCGGTTACGGCATGGGACCGGGACCGGGTATGATGGGCCGCGGATATGGTCCCGGTTACGGCAGATATCAGGAGCCTGCCTATCGAGGAAGCGATGAGTGCCGTAAATTCTTCGATGAGACGGTGAAAGAAAGAAAAAATCTCGAACTCAAACGCTTTGAGTATTACGAGGCCATGAGAGATCCCGGCACGGACGCCGAAACCATCGGCAGGCTGGCGAGGGAACTGCATGAAATCCGGCAGGAAATCGCAAAGAAAGCTCCCGCAGGCTGCTGGGGTGTGACTGAATGAAGGATAGGTCATCTTTTTCATGCCGTCGCGACCCGGTGCATTCCGAAACCGCCTGACCTCCCTGTATGATAACGTTCTGTTGTCGGGATTAACAATTCGTGATATGCAAGCAGACCTGACCGGCATATGCCCGTGGTGCGCCATCGTTTTTCCGATGGTGTGTGCGACGCTTTTCTTTCAACACGATACGCTTCATTGCCTGGGAGGTGTATATCATGTCCTTTCCCGATCGGAATAATCCTTACTCCTTTGATGAATTCCTGGAATGGCGGAGGACCGCCGACTATTACCGTGACGATCCCTTCATCCGGAAAGTGGTGAAACATTGTACCGGCGAGGAATGGGAACGGGTGGATGCAGCGGCCCGGGAGATATCGCCGAAGGTGTCTCTCCGATGGCGCGATATGGCCGAGTCGATCGCCTGGCCTGAGAAACGGCCCTACATGATGCATTACGACGGCCATAACCATCGCATCGACCGCATTGTCCGCCCCGCCGAAACGGCGATCATGGAAAGGGAGATCTTTTCGGAAGGTCTGTTTTCGAGCCGTACCACGCCCTGGGAAAAATTGATCAAAATGTACCTTATCTACCAGAACGGCGAGGCCTGCATCGCCTGTCCCCTGACCTGCACCGAGGGGCTCGTGGCCGTGCTCGATCAGTTTGCCGATACGCCGGAAACAAAGGAGATTCTCAGGCATTGCAAAGAGGGCATCGACGGCAACTTCGCCATCGGCGCCCAGTATCTTTCGGAAATTCAGGGTGGTTCCGACGTCCCCTCAAATGTACTTGAAGCCGTTAAAGAAGGCGATACCTGGCGATTGTACGGCACGAAATTCTTCTGCTCCGCCACCCATGCCGATTACGCTGCCGTGACGGCGAAACCCGCCGGCTCCGAAAAGGTCGCCCTCTTCGTGCTTCCCTCGTGGCTTCCCGGCGACAGGGAAAAGGAGATCCGCAACGGCTGCACCATCGACCGGATCAAGTGGAAGATGGGAACCAGCGAACTGACCACGGCGGAACTGACCCTCAACGGTGCCGTGGCCTACCCCGTGGGGCCCCTCGAACGGGGACTGGCCAACGTGGTGGGGATCGTCCTGACCTATTCGCGCCTTACCGTGGGACTGTCCGCGGCAGCCTTCATGACGCGGGCGGTGCGGGAGGCACGGCAATACGCGGGATTCAGGGATGCCTTCGGCCTGAGGCTCGACCGGTTTCCCATGGTGATGGTACAATTGGAAGATATGGAAAGAACTGCACGAAGAACCACGGCGGCGGCCTTTAAACTCTATGGTGAGTTTC
>CAYTUH010000087.1:0-5822 GCA_964441165.1 uncultured Syntrophaceae bacterium | reverse complement strand
GAGGGTGGCCTGAAAGGCGGGCTCGTGACGGATGAAGCCGAAGAACTGAGGCGGAAGCGGTTCGATGTGCGCGAGCTGATCATGCTGCAGAAGATGGCTGCCTCATGGGATTCCACCGATGTCATCAGGGCGGCCATGTCGATCTTCGGCGGCCACGGTGTGATGGAGGATTTCTCCTCGCTGCCCCGTCTCTACCGCGATTCGGCGGTGAATGAACTCTGGGAGGGACCGCGGAACGTTCTTCTTGCTCAGGTTCACCGGGACATCCAGCGTGCGTCGGAATGGTACGGCCCCTCCGAACTGGTCGGAAACATGCTGAAGGGTGCGCCCCTGAACGTGGTGAAACGATTCGCCGCCGAAATGGGAGATCTGATCTCTCATCCCAGTCTCTTCACGCCTGATGAGAAGACCGTTGACATATGTCGCCGGTGGGATTCCTTCTGCCATGATCTGTACCATGCCTACCAGGATCAGGCCATTTCCGAAGTGGAGGCGAATCATGATTCGTGACAGGAGCCGGAAATGAGCCCCATGTACGGGGCGTATCGAAGGGATGCGCTCCGTGACGGACGCGCAGTTGTACCGCCTTTTTTCGGTTACGCCTGAAAGTGCCGCCATGAGTCATGAAACCGGTCATTGCGAGCGACCGGAGGGAGCGCGGCAATCCAAGCTTTTAAAATACTTGCAGACACAGAGATTGCTTCACTTCGTTCGCAATGACCGGGAGTGTTCACGCAAGCCCCGCCTTGCAGGTGGGGTCAAGAGGTTCAATATAATTAAACAATTCCTTACCGGGAAGCCCTGCCCTGTGGGCGGGGAGCTTCACTGTTTTTTGGAATTTTTACGAAGCCATCAGAAATGATGACCTGGTAAAAAAGTCGAGGAGCCAGTCATTGCGAGGAGCGGAGCGACGCGGCAATCTAAGCTTTTCAAACACTTACAAACACAGAGATTGCTTCACTTCGTTTGCAATGGCTAATATTTTGACTTTTTACGAAGCCATCAGAAATGATTGATTGATAAAGGGATTCGCGATACTGTGAGCCCCGGAAATATAAAGGAGCGCAAAGAAGATGAAGAACTGCATGAAAATAATCTGCCTGATTTCATTGTCCCTCCTGGTGGGTTGCGGACCCGTTCTCATAGGAACCGGTGCGACGGGTGCCTATAAGGTTGCCACCGATGAGCGAACCACGGGAAGCATGTGGGACGATGCCGCCATTACGGCGCGGATCAATTCCGATTTCATCGATGATCCACTGGTAAAGGCGCGAAAGATCGATGTGGATACCCTCGAGGGGAACGTAACGCTCACCGGCCTGGTGGAGACCGAGGCGGAATCGAAACGGGCCGGAGAAATCGCGTCGGCCGTTCCCGGCGTAAAAGAAGTGACCAACAAACTCCTGATCGGTTCCCGCACTGCCGGACAGGTGATCGACGATGAAATCCTGGGAACCAGGGTCAAGTCACGGCTCATCACGGAAGAGGGGATTCGTTCGCTCAATATTGATGTGGATGTCTACAAGGGGGTCGTGGTGCTTACGGGAATCGTCGACAACGAGGAACAGCGAGAAAAAGCAGTCGGCCTTGCCGAAACGGCGCCCGGCACCGTCAGAGTGATCGATAACCTCAAGGTAAAAACACGGTAGGACGGTCTTTCCGAAAGTGCCTTTGAGAGAGCACGTCAGACGCCGTGGATCGCACGAGCGAATACCGGTGCCTCTGCTTCACCGCACAAAATGGATGACAGTTTCCGGATTATGTGTTAGCAACGAATTCGTGCTTCGGTTTTCGTACTCGATACCAGACAGTCTGTCATTCACAATCTGCAGCGAGGAGGCGCCATGGACCTGCTGAAGGAATTCTACCGTGTGGCCGGTGACCCCTATTCCTATGCGAAGGAGCTGAAGGAAGAGGGCACACGAATCATCGGCTATTTCTGTTCCTACACCCCCGAAGAGATCATCTTCGCCTCCGGTGCCCACCCCATGAGGCTCTTCGGGACAAAAGGCGATATCTCACTTGCCGATGCCCATCTTCAGGCCTACTCCTGTTCCCTCATAAGGGGTGCCCTTGAAGAAGCCCTGAGCGGGAAGCTCGATTTCCTGGACGGCACCGTCTTCCCCCATACCTGTGATTCGATTCAGCGGCTTTCGGATATCTGGCGGCTGAATACCGGATTCGCTTTCTTCGCCGACGTGATTCTTCCCGTGAAGCTGAATACCGAAAGCGCCCGGCAGTACATGGTGGACGTTCTCCGGAAGTTCAGGCGGGACCTCGAGGCCGGCCTGGGGCTGTCGATCAGCGACGAAGCCCTCCGGTCGTCCGTCACAACGTACAATGCCATCCGGGGACACCTGAAACAGATATACGAGATGCATGCGGAAGAGCCCGGCATCATGACCGGCCGTGACATCTACACCGTCATGAAGGCCTCCATGATCATGGATCGTAACGTACTCCTGAAAACACTGCCGCTCCTTATTGATGAATTAAAAAATGTTTCGCCCCGAAAAGGGGCCGGTGAAAAGCGGCTGCTCCTTGCCGGCAGCGTCTGTGACCATCCCGATGTCTACGGAATCCTGGAAGAATCGGGGGGTGTGGTGGTCTGGGACGACCTCTGTACCGGTTCGCGCTATTTTGAGGGGACCATCGATGAAGAGGACGATCCCATCGAGGCTGTGGCGCAGCGATTTCTGGAACGGGCCCTCTGTCCGGCGAAACACCTCTCTCCCACGGCACGGGGAGAAAATCTTGTCGCACTGGCGAAAAAGTATCGCGTCGAGGGCGTCATATTCCTGCTCCTGAAATTCTGCGATCCCCATGCCTTCGACTATCCCTACCTGAAGGAATACCTTGACAGAGAGGGGATCCCGGGCATGCTCCTGGAGGTCGAGGATCAGCTCCCTCCGGAAGGGCAGCTCCGGACGCGCTTCGAGACCTTTGTGGAAATGATTTGAAAAGCAGGCACATAGGCACTGAGGCACAAAGGCACAAAGGCACAAAGGCACAAAGGAAAAGAAAGTTCCAAAGTTACAAAGTGCCAGAGTAGCTGAGTAAAATTCCCCGAAGGGGAAGGAACTTGAAACTTGAAACTGTTTTTGTTCTTTCTTTTTGATTTTAAGTCTTTAGCTGACTGCTGACGGCTGAGAGCTGACAGCTAAAAAAAGGAGATTCCGCGATGACCGACGTGAAGGCAGACAGGGAAAAGCGAAAGATGAAATCGGCGAAGAAGATGCGGGAGATCATGACCAATTACTACATTGAGGCGAAGACCGCCGTACAGACGGGTAAAAAGGTGGCCTGGATTACCAGCGGGGGACCGGTGGAGCCGCTCATTGCCATGGACGTCATCCCCGTCTATCCGGAGAATCACGGCGCCATGATCGGTGCGTCGAAGATGGGCGGCGATCTCTGCCAGAAGGCGGAGGACCTTGGCTACAGCGGCGACCTCTGCTCCTATGCCCGCGCCGATATCGCCTGCTCCCTGGAGGACGGCGGTCCCATCGGCGGCCTGCCCAGACCGGACATGCTTGTCTGCTGCAACAATATCTGCGGGACCGTCATGAAATGGTACGAGATACAGGCACGCCACTACCAAATTCCCCTCTTTATTTTCGACACGCCCTTCTGTCACACCGAATATGCCGATGAGGCGAAACGCTACGTGAGAAGACAGATTGACGAATACATCCGGTTTCTCGAAGCGGCCTGTGGGACCCCGTTCGACCCCGCCCGCATGGAGGAGGTGGGACGCATTTCCGTGGAGGGACAGCAGCTCTGGGGGGCTGTTCTCGAGACGGCCCGAAACAGGCCCTCGCCCATGACCTGCTTCGATGCCTTCTTCTTCCTCGCCCTCATCGTCACGCTGCGGGGAACGCAGGTGACGGTGGATTTCTACCGGGAACTCCTCCAGGAGATGGAAGAACGGGCGGCCCGGGGAATCGGTGCCATCCCGAACGAGCGCTACCGGCTGCTCTGGGACAACCTTCCCATCTGGTACCGCATCAAGTGGCTTTCCGAGAAGTTCGCCGCCCATGATGCCTGTCTGGTGGCCGACACCTATACCTCGGCGTGGTGCGGCCAGCTTAAGTATATGGACGAGAACAACTTTCTCGATTCCATGGCCGAGGGGTACACCAGGGTCTACCTCAATATCGGTGTCGACGAGATGATAAAAATAATCCTCGAGATGGTCGACCGCTACGACGTGGACGGATTCGTCATGCACTCCAACCGGAGCTGCAAACCCTATTCGCTGGGTCAGTACGATATTCAGCGGGCAATTCAGAAGGAGCGGAATCTGCCGTCAATGATAATCGAATCGCATATGGTGGATGACCGGAGTTTTTCCGAAAGTCAGACGGAGACGCGCATCGACGCGTTCATGGAAGTCATCAAAGAGAAAAAAGGATGAAAGGAACAGAAATGAACAAAATTTGTTATGGTCTCGATGAAAAGATTGCCGTCGTCACCGGAGGAAGCCGGGGGATCGGACTGGAAATAGCCCGGACTCTTCTCGAAGAAAACGCCCAGGTGGTCATATGCGGAAGAAAACAGGAAAATCTCGATGCGGCCCTGGAAAGTCTCGGCAATGACGAGCGGGTCACGGCGGTAACCGCCCATATCGCAAAGGCCGAGGATGTGACCCGACTCTTTGAGGTGGTGAAGGAGCGGTACGGAACCCTCGATATTCTCGTCAACAATGTGGGGATGAATCTCCTGACGCTTTCCGTCGCCGATACGGAGCCCGCTCTCTGGCAGAAGATCGTGGATACGAATCTGAGCGGCACCTTCCTCTGTGCCCAGGCCGCGGCGGCACTTATGAAAGAGCGGAAGCAGGGGAAGATCGTGAATATATCATCCATCGCCGGGCGGCGTGCGTCGCCGGGCATGGGTATCTACGGTGTTGCCAAGGCAGGCGTGGAGATGCTGACGAAGGTTCTGGCATCGGAACTGGCCCCCTTCAATATCCAGGTCAATGCCGTGGCGCCTTCCATGGTGCGGACTGAGTTCAGCAGGGCCTTCTGGTCGAACGCGGAGCTCCACGACGAGATCGTGAAAAGCATACCCCTCGGAAGAATCGCCGAGCCCATGGATGTGGTCCATCCGGTGCTTTTTCTTGCCTCCGGGGCTTCCGATTACATTACCGGCCAGACCATCGTGGTGGACGGCGGTTCCACGGCGGCACGATAGACGCGGAGAGAGAATGATTACGGCATGCATCGATATCGGTTCCATCACCGCGAAGGCGGCCCTGGTGAAAGACGGGACAATCATCGGAACCAGGGTGATATTTACCGGCTACAGTTCCGAGTTTGCCGGGCAGAAGGTCTACGAAGACCTGTTGAAGGAATTGGATCTGGATGTCTCCGATGTAACGACGATCGTATCGACGGGGTACGGCCGCAATGCCGTAAAGTTCGCCCACAGGGCCGTGACCGAAATCATCTGTCATGGTACGGGAGCCCATTTCCTGAATCCCGCCGTCCGCTCCATCATCGATGTGGGCGGACAGGACAGCAAGGCCATGGTCGTCGACGCCGACGGCAAGGTGAAGGATTTTGCCATGAACGACAAATGCGCCGCCGGGACGGGGAGATTCCTGGAGGTCATGGCACGGGCACTGGAGGTGGATCTGGGCAATTTCGGCGCCATGTCGCTCAAATCGGAAGCACCGGCGAAGATAAGCAGCATCTGCACGGTCTTTGCCGAATCGGAGGTGGTCTCGCTCATCTCCAAAGGTGAGAAGCGTGAGAACATTATCGCGGGCATCCATGAGTCGGTGGCGGCGCGGATCTCATCGCTGGCGCGGCGCATCG
>CAYTUH010000086.1:0-8539 GCA_964441165.1 uncultured Syntrophaceae bacterium | reverse complement strand
GCGGCGGAAATAATCGAGCAGCGTCGATTTGCCCGTCCCCGCCCTGCCGGTGATAAGGACGTGACGGTGACCCTTTTCCATCAGATCGAGTGCTTCGAGAAACTGATCGTTCAACTCAATGCCGTCTTCCCGTTCCGGCTCGGCGCAACCTTTACCGCTCTCTCTTTTTTTCATCCCTTATCTGTCGTCTCCAAATCCCGATTTGTGCGTCGTCAATGTAACAGACAGCCTCTCTTTCATCAATCGATTTGAAAGCTCTCAGCTTTCAGCAATCAGATCTCAGCCGTCAGCATTCAGCAAAAAACCAAAACAAGATTGCCACGACCGCCGAGGGCGGTCTCGCAATGACAGACAGTGCAGTTTCAAGTTCCAAGTTGAAAGTTTAAAATTGCCTTCCCCTTCGGACAATCCCCGCTCAGGTACGCGCTTTTCCTCTGTACCGATTAAAAACAGTTTCAAGTTCAAGGTTGTATAGTTCAAAGTTAACGTACTGTTACGGAGCACTCAGGAACTTTGGAACGCTGGCACTCTTTTCCTTACTACTTAATCCATAATCCCTCAATCCTGAGCTCACGCCTTCCTCAAATCCACCCCCATACGGCCGAAGCGGGGCGTGATGAGCGTCATGGCGTCTTTCTGGTGCGCTTTTACGGCTTCCTGGAATTGGAACCAGTCCGTATCTTCCTTTTCCACATCCTCCCGCCAGAAATACCGGTCCTTCATGATGCAGAAGGTGGAGGCCAACCCCTTCTGACAGTCTGGCAGGCCGCGCACTTCCGTTTCGAAGGCCATCTTGAACCACTCATTCTCATCGAACTCGCCCAGCCATCCCGCAAGACTCAGATAATGTGCTTTCCGCTCCTCCTGACCCCGGTTTTCGAAACCTGATTGTGATGGACCGATCGCTTCGAGAAGCTTTTGTCGAAGGTCCTCCCAGAGCATATTCGCCGCTCTCTTTTGCGCGTTCAAATGGGAATCATAGAGGTTGTACAGCGCCTCGGCCGCCTCGAGAAAGCGTTCATTGTTGTCCACGAAGGTATCGACGAGGCGTTCGTCCTCCCACCGGTGAGAGACCCAGTCGGGCGAATGTTCCGCGTCGGCATGTCCGATGTCGGGTTTCGGATCGAGGCCGATGTTGTTGAAGTAGTCGAACCAGCCGACAAAGTTCTGGTGCGCCCAGGTATCGGCAAAAGCATGGGTGGCAACACCGATCCGGTGCAGCCGGACGTCTTCCGTCGCCTTGAAGGCATTCTCCATCAGCTCGTTTGCCAATTCACTGTTCGGCGTCGTATTGAGCAGGTGCATCTTGCCGTCACCCCGGCATGCGCTGTCGCAGGCAGGCTCTCCGGGCAGAAAATGAAAGACCGGGTAGATCCTCATCAATTTCCGCTTCGGCTTCAGGATGTTCATCGTCTGGGAAATGTAGACCTCGTAGGATTCATCCTTTGCACGATCTTCAATGTCGAATTTGACATCATTGTCGTCCACCATCTGCGACGCTTCTGCGATCGTCCGCGCCTCGTCTTCGGTAAATCCGGCGGCGTGGGCCACAATCCCCGTAATGTAGTAATGGAACTCCCTGTTCATGACAATATCCCCCCTTTTTTGCAGATATTTTAGGGCATCCGGCCGCATAGACTCATCATCCCTGTACGAAAGCAATCACGAATCCCGATTGCATCAAGAAAGAAAGATGCCCCGGGGACAGTCGTGAATTCTTTACCATACCTATTGTGTTGCTTAGAAAATGAAATCCATGCGGGACGACTTGCACCTAACTTATTTTGAGCAAGTGCCTTTGACTCGCAGAATTCCGGTCTGCGTCAGTCACTGCGGAGCGTGATACGCAGGATCTCCCCGGGCCGCCAGAGGCGCATGCGGGAACCCCAGGTACCGGCGCCCCGACTGACGATAACCGTCATGCCCGACACATCATACCGCCCCTCCAGCAATGGATAGTAATGGCGAACCACGTAACCGAAGGGCCAGACCTGGCCGCCGTGGGTATGGCCGCTCAGCATCAGTCCCACGCCTTCCCTCGCAGCCTCTTCCGTCTGCCAGGGGGTATGCGAAAGCAGAATCGTCGCCCCGGCAGGCCGGCCTTCCAGTGCTTTCGAAACGTAATCACCCTTCTGGCCGCGCCGATAGCGTGAAGTGAGATCGTCGACGCCCGCCACGAGCAGTCCTGGACGTACTTCAGTCCACCGGTCGCGGAGCAGATGAAAGCCCGCCTCATCCATGATCCTGACGGCAGCACCACCGCCATGAAACTCGTGGTTGCCCGTCACTCCCCAGACCCCCAGGGGCGCGGAAAGACCTCGCATGACTGGCAGCAGCTCACCGTAAGAAGCACCATGTCCTTCGAATATGTCGCCGAGCAGAAAAATGATATCCGGATCTTCGGCCTGCACCTGGGCAACCCGATTCCTCAACCATTTTTCACCCTGAATGGCTCCTAGATGCAGATCGGCCAGGGCAATGATCACCGTTCCGTCCATGTCGCGTGAAAGACCGGGAAGACGCACTTCATAATTCTGCATCACCGGCGGGCGAAGTCCCTGGATCAAGGCGACAGCGGAAAGTACTGCGCCGACAGTCAGCGCCATCCCCCCAAGAGACGGCGCATACCGCGAAAAGATGAAGCCAAAGACGGTAACGACCTCCACCGCCAGGAGACAGACAGCGAGCAGGAAAAGCATGGTCATCCAGTGCATGCCCGTCAACTCCATCCACCACGCCAATGCGCCCGTGCCTTCATGGCCGTACAGGCGACCGAAAAACAGAAGTGCCCAGAGAATGATTCCCGACAGTATCAGCAACTTTCGATGATTTCTCAAGAACGGCACCGAGGCCGCACGCCAGAAGACATAGACATGGAGGATCGTAAAGGTGGTAATAAGGATAGTGCCGAACACGTTCTCTTCCTCCCCTGAAAATCACCGTAATGGATGTCGGAATATAATCCGCCGTGAAACTGGATGTCAAGCTGTCTGTGGTAATTAAACAAGACATCCCCGGCAGATAGACCTTTCACTGTCATCTATAACATAATCTTGTAACCTATCTATTCCTCCAACGTTATATCTTTACTACGGGAGGTGTATCGTTGCGTACATCAAGACTCATGGAGAGTCGTCTCGAATGCACATCCGGAAACGGATATAACCAACCCAAAAAGCATTGAAAGGGGATGTTACGATGACAATCAGGAATAGAAAAACTTTTAATCTGTTTCTTCTTTTTTCTCTTACCCTGCTTCTGATTTCCTTTGCCGCACCGACACAGTGCCGGGCCTTTGAAACGATAATTGACGTTGCACCTAATACGCTCAATCTTCAGAGCAACGGCAATGTCGTTACCGTACATACCGACATTGATTTTGGTGATGTAGACGTGTCGACGGTATACTTGAACGGCATAGCGATCAAAAGCTGGAAAGAAGACAACCAGGGGAATTTCGTCGCCAAGTTCCTCCTTGATGACGTAAAGGATCTGCCTCTGGTGATCGATGACTTCAACACGCTGAAGATCGTCGGGCTGACGATGTCGGATCTGTCATGCTGGGGAGAAGACGATATCAAGGTGGTGAATAACATGCCGACGGGGAAAGAGTAACCCGGTCATCATTCCTTAACCTGGGGCAGTTCCTTCATCAGGGCTGCCCCCTTTACCTCTCCATGTTTGATGATCTCGTAAAAAGTGAAATCTCCTGTCACTCCCGCGAACGCGGAAGTCCAGAGAACTGCTTGAAATAACCGGATGACCTGTCAAGCACGGAATGACAAAACAGGGCAGAAGCGACTTTGTGCGAGTTCATCATGTTTAATGCCCCGACAGTTTGCTGCGTGGATCGTCTTTACCGTGTGTCTGCATTCTTACGCCGAAGTCGTATCGACCCGCCTTTGTTGATGGTCATTCCACATCCGAATCACCTCGAGAAAGACTTCTCCGTATTGTTCGGCCTTCTTTTCTCCAACACCGGTAATCCGCAAAAGAGCCGCAACGGTCCCCGGTTTTACAGCGGCCATTTCCTTCAGCGTTGCATCGTTAAAAATGACATAGGCGGGCAGTCCCCGTTTTCTGGCTATTGCAAGCCGTAACCTGCGCAATTCATCGAAGAGCTCTGATGAATGACATTCGATCAATGTGTGCGGGATTTTCAGTTCCCCGGGGCTTCTTTTTACAGGCTTTGGAGGCTTGCTATCTTTCCGGAACCTGATCGTCTTTCCCTCTTTGAGGATCTGCCAGCTCTTTTCGGTCAACTGGAACCCGGCCCTCTCCGACACATCGACCGTCAGGTAGCCTCCTGCCAGGAGTTGCCGAAACACCGAACGCCATTCCTGAGGAGAGTGGTCCTTCCCTACCCCGAAGGTCTTGAGGCGGTCATGACCGAGACGAAAGATGCGCTCATTCCCTTTTCCTGTCAGGACATCAGTCAGATACTGCGCACCAAAACACTGGCCCGTTCTATAGACACTGGACAGTGCCATCTGTGCCGCCACCGTGCCGTCCCACGAGTCTACCACTCCCTTGCAGGTCCCGCAGTTGCCGCATGGCTCATTCATCTGTTCGTCGAAATAACGGAGGAGCGCCTGCCGTCTGCACTCGATGGTTTCACAGTATACCAGATCTCATGAGCATCTGGCGGGCGGCAACCACGTCGGACAATGAATAGAGCATCAGAGCATCGGCCGGTTCACCGTCGCGGCCCGCCCGGCCCGTCTCCTGGTAGTAGGCCTCCATGTTCATCGGGAAATCGTAATGGACGACAAACCGCACATCGGGCCGATCGATACCCAGACCGAAGGCGATGGTAGCCACGAAGACAATCGCATCTTCCCGGGAAAAGCGCTGCTGCTTCGTAAACCGTTCTTCCGATGACATTCCTGCATGGTAGGAAAGGGCGTTGATCCCCTCCTTCGACAACCAGTCGGCCACATCATCGACACGCTTGCGGGTCCGGCAATAGACAATACCCGTCTCGCCGGGGTGCTCGGTCGTGATGAATCGGAGGAGTTGCTGCTTCGCCTTTTCCTTCAGACTTACACGATAGCAGATATTCGGCCGGTCGAAGCTTGAAATAAATTCTTTTGCCTCATTCAGGTCCAGTTTATCGAGAATATCTTTCCGCGTCACGGCATCGGCGGTTGCCGTCAGGGCAAGACGCGGCACGCCGGGATAACGCCCGGTAACTTCGACTATTTTCAGGTATTCGGGTCGGAAGTCATGGCCCCACTGGGAAACGCAATGGGCTTCGTCGACGGCAAAGAGAGCAACAGGAAATCCGGCAAGAAAGTCCTGAAACCTGCCGGAAAGCAGTCGTTCCGGGGCAACGTAGAGAAGATCGGTCTCTCCGGCCATCACACGTTGTTCAACCTTCCTGACGGCAGTGAGTGACAAACTGGAATTCAGGTAGTCGGCACGAACACCGTTCTGTTTCAATCCCTCAACCTGATCCTGCATCAGGGCGATCAAGGGTGATACTACCACCCCGACTCCCTCCCGGATGATGGATGGAATCTGGTAACAGAGGGACTTGCCGCTTCCCGTGGGCATCAGAACAAAGGCATCCTTTCCGGCCAGTGCTCCTTCGATCACTTCACGCTGATGCTCCCGGAATGTATCGTAACCAAAGTATTTATGAAGGGCCTGCTGTGGTGTCATGGGAATCTCCTGAAAGGTATCATGATTCTGATATCATCTTTTCACCAACAACACTATGCTTAACGGAAGCCGTGAAATCATGGAGTGACCGGACAGGACCGGTTTACTTTGTCTCACCCGGTATTCACTTGCCTGCCCATTACAACTGTCAGGCAGTCCTTGATCAGGTCGACACATGGCTTTTCCGAAACCGTAATATTCTCTATAAAACATATCAACCATCTTTTACTTATTTATCAATGATTCATGAATATTAAAGAAGAAAGATGCGACCCGTTCCAATCCCCAGTCAATATCGACTTGATATATGAATGTACTATCATGGAATTGCTATTCCATTAATATTATTATTGTCCATTTTTCTATTGCCTTGACACAGAGACTTTTTATATGTTTGCAAAAGTGGTTTTTCAAAAATTTGATTTCGTCCTGTTTTGTCATTCCGTGCCTGACGCTGAAACCGGTTGTTAAAGTAGTTATGGACTCCCGTTTTCGCAGGGGGTAACCGGTTCTGTGATTTCTTCGAAGTCAATAAATACTGCCAACACGCTATTTTCCCCCTTTCTCTCACGCTCTCTGGGATGGAAATAGAACTCATCTACCATGGAGACTGATATGCTCCCGTTTTTTCGCACCCGTCGGCCCGTATCCATCAGCAGAAAAGAATCCCCTCTGCCGTTAACTCTCACTATTAAAATCCTGATGATCTTTCTGTCATGTTTTTTCTTTGCAGTTCCCCGCCATGTCTATGCCATCGGCGAGGTCGGTGTGTCATTTACCGGCCTGGACAGCCGCCACATTGCCTATAGTGCGCAGCCCTCCGACTGGGATGAACTCTATCCTGACATAAATCGCAGAACCACTGACATTGTCCTTATGGAATACCGGCTCGGGGACGGAGATCCGGTTGAGACAACTATTGCCTCCGGTTCCGGCGGCATCCAGGGGGAATATCGTCTGACCGGGATGGGAACGGATACCTTCCGGTACAGGGTTATCGAATATTTTGAAACCTACAACGAAAGCACGCAGGAATGGGAAGAGGGTTCCTGGGTACGCCATACCATCGAAGACCTCACGGCCACGCGGGAGATCAGCGGCACCTTGCTTTTCACCGAGACATTCAACGGTGGCGGAGCTACGGACATCAGTTGGGGACTGATCGTCGTTCCCGATGGGAAAACCCTCACCCTCAGCAACATGAATCCGGCCTCGGGACGTTCGAATATCGGTATCGGAGGAACGGTCATCATAGAAGGATGTACGGAACTCGATCTTCAAATAAACGGCAATCCGGACAGCCGGCTTATCGTGCGCACCGATTGCACCTTCAGTGCCCTCTCTATTACCAGTGTAGGGCAGGTTTCCATCGGAAGCACCACCTTCCTCAAGGGCTGTACACCGGTGATCGGGCACCTTGCCCCCGTGGGCAGCCTGAGTATCAACAATTCCACCTTCCTCGACGGCGGAGCCTTCGGTGCCGAGACCCTGTGCCTGATAAAGGGCTGTGACTTCCTCAGGGGAATGGTCGAGGTGGACACCCGCACCGACGATTCGCTCAGCATCCAGAATAATGTGTTTGCCGATACGCTCAGATTGAAAATCCCCAACGGCGATAATCCCATCAGCCCCGTTCCCACCATCAGCGGCAACAGCTTCGTGGGACGCGGTTCCTTTAACTTTTCGGAACCGCAGGTGCTGTCTACCATCGATGAATTAGGGAATATCGATTACTTCCATCATTCCATCGCCCTTGCAAACAACTACTGGGGCGGCAAGAATGGCCCGGTACCGGAGGGTTATTATTTGACATGGCTTGGTCAATGGGGCACCGAATGCCGGTATTATAACGGCAGCGACGCGGTACTGAGTACCGGAAGCTTCCATGCCGCGAGCGCACCGACGGTATCGCCGGCACCTCCACCGGTGGTGTGGGTGGACAAGTGGCGTTGCGGCCAGAACACACTTGGCTATGGTTCGGGTCGAAAAGTCCGGGACACACTGCTCTGTTACGATATGCGTGCCAATGTTGAAGAAGTGAGCGGAGCGGAGTTCTGGCTCACCATCGACGGCGAGCGGATTGACCCGCTCAATTCAGGACACGTGGTCCAGCGGGATTACGGGAAGGTGCCTGAAAGCAATAACATGGACCGCACCCTCAATTTTCTCTTGCCTGCCGATATGACCGCCGGCGACGATTTGACGGTCGAGCTGCATATGGATCTTACCAACGCCGGCCCCTTTGATACTGACGTGGGCCCCAACAGACTGTATAGTTTCAGCCTGACCCTGGACCCGCCCCCGGCGCGTCCTCTGAGATTGGGAATCGTTCGTGTGGATGTCCGGCTTCCGGGGTTCAATTCCGTGCCGACAAGCAGTCTTGCCGACAGCCTTAAGAGTATTCTGAAGACTGAAATCCCGGCCATGCTTCCCCTGAAAGAAGATGAACTCGAAATTGATGATTTGGGCGTGTACAGCTACGACGGCGGGCTTTACGGTAACTGGGTATTGAACTATTTCCGGCCTCTGCTCGCTCACCGGGTCAGTTGGACACTGACGGAGTATCTGCAGACATACAACGCCGCCATGACTGCCGACGGTAAAATCGACTACCTGCTGGCTATCATGCCGAAAGGGGCCTTCGGGACCGGCAAGACGGGGACCAACGCCGAAAAAATGCCGAATATCTGTCTGGTAACCGATCCGGGGGCAATCATGCACGAGTTGGGTCACGCCGTGGCAGGCCTGCATAGAAATCCCGAGCAATACGACCTCCCGGGTGGCATCGATCCCTGGTCCGGTACCTTCATCGACGAGGGAGTCGGTGCCGTGATCCGTGGCATGACGGTCTTTCACCCTGAAAACGGAAGAACTG
>CAYTUH010000085.1:7591-8555 GCA_964441165.1 uncultured Syntrophaceae bacterium | reverse complement strand
TCCTCAGCGTTGGGAACGGGCAAGACCCTTGCGACGGCGGTGTCGTTTCGGACGAGGTGACTTTCGGCGCGTTCAAGCAGTGAGCGTTCTTCGGTGCTGGTGGCGAAGGTGATTCGCGGGTCGATCATTGCGTCGCGGATTTCGACGATCACTCGGTGGAGATGCCCTTCGGGGTCTTCGCTACTGGCGGCAACGGGGTCGGCCTGGCTCAGCCTTTCCGTTCGCCTCTATCCGCTTCGATGGGACTGACCTTGAAGATGGCGTAGAGTCGCGTACCCGTTGAAGGCGACGATTCGATATAGGCTTTATCGCTGTAACGCTTGATATTCGAGAGACCCATGCCGGCGCCGAAACCCAGTTCGCGTACCCAGTCGGCGGCCGTGGTGAAGCCCGGGTTGAACACCTCTTCCACGTCATCGATACCGGGGCCGTCGTCTTCGGTGATGAGCAGAATGCGGTGGGGCCCTATTTCGGCAATCATTTCTCCCCCGTTGGTTGCGTGAATCACAAGATTCATCTCTGCTTCGTACGCCGATATGGTGACGCGCCGCAGGAGCGCCGGATTCGCACCCAGCCGCTGCAGCGTCCGCTTGAGCTTGCTCGATGCCTGCCCGCCGTTGTCGAAATCCCGGGGTGCCACCTGATAGCGCAGCATCAGCGTGGTGTCGTCGGAATCGATATCCTCGAAGATGTGACTGGCCCGGTAGCGGCGAATTTCCTCGGCATGATACCGCTGGCTCAGTGCCCTCAGGAGGCCCCGCGTGATATCACTGCCCGTGAGTATCCCCGCGAGCGCCCCGTTCTGGTCGAGGACGGGAAGTCTGCCGTAGCCGTACTGGGCGAAGAGATTCACCGCCTGTACGGCAAGTTCATCGGCGCGCACTGTCACGACTTTCCGGGTCATGCAGTTTCCGACGAGGTCGTTTCCCCGTCGGGTGGCGTATGCCTTGACCAGGTCTTCAAT
>CAYTUH010000085.1:1570-7527 GCA_964441165.1 uncultured Syntrophaceae bacterium | reverse complement strand
ACCGGAGATGCGGTTGACGCGGAGGATCGACATAAGTTCCGCCATGGTCGATTCGGGTGATACGGTAATGACGCGGGGCGTCATTACTTCGCTGACCCGCAATTCGTACACCAGTTCCTGGACCCTGGTAAGTTCGTTTATTTCTTTTTTTTCAGATGTTTTATTCATTGATCCATGAGGGCCGCCACGCCGTTATCGGGAAGGCCGGCCTTGTAGAGTAGTCCGCACGCATGGTACATACTGTGAGCACATGTGATAAGCGGTATTGAAAGATCCTCTGCCAATTGGAGGACCGGGGAGGGGGGCCGTTTGCCCCTTACGAATATTATTGCGGAAATACTCGACATTTCTGCCGTTCGCAGCACCTGCTGATGGGTGAGTCCGCAGAGGAGCAGACTGTTTCCCTCTTTGGTGAATGCCAGTACGTCACTCATGAGATCGGCCGCGCCGCCGGAGGAAATTTCCATTTCTCCGTTGAAGCTCTCCGTCAGCACCGTGCCCTGCAAAATGTCCACAATGTCCTTTAATTTCATAGGATCATACCGTCCCTTCCGATTGGCTTTACATCGCGGCAGGTGCTCACGACGGGAAGGGGCCTGACACTCGATTATTCATATTTTTCGGGGAAGTATATGGTAACGCCCCCGGCCTGTCAACGGTAAAATATCGCGCCAAGGCAGGGCACGCCTCGAAGGACGGCCCGTCACATGAAATTCATGGGGTCCACATCCACCTTGACCGCCGGTCCCCTCCGGGTGCAACGGGTCATGATCATGCGGGTGACCCTGTGGAGCGTTTTGATATCATCCGCCTTGAGCAGCATTTGTCTGCGATAGCGGCCCTTAATTTTCGCGATGGGCGCCTCAGCCGGCCCCAGGATATCGATCCTGCATTGATTCTTTCCATCCCCGGCACAGGCGCGTGCAAGGGTTCCCAGTTCCCGGGCGCATTCTTCCACCCGCCTTTCATTGGTCCCGGATATGCGGAAACAGACCAGGCGGCCGAAGGGGGGATAGCCGAGTTCCTGGCGAATGGCCCGTTCCTCCTCGTAAAACCCGGAATAGTCGTGATGGCGGGCATGACGAAGGGCATAGTGATCGGGATTGAATGTCTGGATAATGACCCTGCCCGGCGTATCACCGCGCCCGCCGCGACCCGATACCTGGGTCAGGATCTGAAAGGTTTTTTCTGCGGACCTGAAATCGGGGATGCTGAGTCCCGTATCGGCCGAAATGACTCCCACCAGGGTGACGTTGGGAAAATCGTGTCCCTTGGTGATCATCTGGGTGCCGATCAGGATATCGATTGCCCCGCTGTCCAGATCGTGGAGGATTTTTTCAAAGGCACCGCGCTGCGCCGTGGTGTCGCTGTCCATTCGTGCGATCCGGGCGCCGGGGAAGCGCGATGCCGTTTCTTCGGTGAGTTTCTCCGTTCCCACGCCGTAGCTCCGGATTTTGGTTCCACCGCAGGAGGGGCAGAGGGGAGGCGCCTTGAGGGTATAGTCGCAGTAGTGGCATCTGAGCGTCCCGTCGTCGAGATGATGGGTCATGGACACGGCGCAATTACGGCAGCGAAAGACATAGCCGCAGTCGTTGCAGAAAAGAAAGGTGGTAAAGCCACGCCTGTTGAGGAAAAGGAGCGTCTGTTTGCCCATGGCGAGTGTGTCGCCGATGGCATCATGAAGGGTCCGGGAGAAGACGGACCCGTTGCCGCCTTCTTCGCGTTCCTTTTTCATGTCGACGATATCGATGGACGGCATGGGACGGTCTTCGACACGCCGGGTCAACTGGAGGTAGGCGAAGTTCTTTTTCCCCGTGTTGTGATAGGTCTGCACCGCCGGCGTGGCGGAACCGAGGATCACCGTTGCCGACGACAGGTGTGCCCGCACCACCGCCAGGTCCCGGGCATTGTAAGGGAGACGTTCATCCTGCTTGTAGGACGGATCATGCTCCTCGTCGACGATAATCAGCCGGAGGTCGGGAACGGGGGCAAAGATGGCCGAACGGGCGCCCACGATAATGCGGGCATCTCCCTGTTTGATCCGTCGCCACTCGTCGTACCGGACCTGTCTGCCGATGCCGCTGTGGAGCACGGCGATGAGTCCTTCGTCGAAACGTTCGGTGATTCGGCTCAGCATCTGCGGTGTCAGCGCGATTTCGGGAACCAGAAAGATGGCGTTTCCGCCCTGTTCCAGCGTATATTCAATGGCCCGCAGGTAGACTTCCGTCTTGCCGCTGCCGGTGACGCCGTGCAGGAGGTAGGGACGATAGGTACGGCTGGAGAGACCCTGGAGGATGTCTGAAAGGGCGGCTTCCTGCTCGGCATTCAGCGTGAGAGGACGGCCATTCTGTCCGACCCGGAAGGTCTTGTCGGCATTCCGGTATACGTCACGCTCCGTTACGGTGACTATGCTTCTCGATTCGAGGCGTTTCAGCGTATCCGATATGCGGGAAAAGGCACTGCGGAGTTCGGTGGCGGAAACCTCTCCATGGCTGTCGATATACCCGATCAGGGAGCGCTGTTTCTCCGTGAGCGGCGCATCGGGAGGGGGGATGCCCTTTTTCAGGGCAATAAACCGCTCTTTTTTCACGCGTACCGCCGGCTTTGTCAGCCTGTCTTCGGTGTGCAGAAGACCGAGATTCTGCAGCGTCGCCAGATCGGAGTGAAGATGTGTGTTTGTCAGGTCTTTTTTCAGACGCGTGAGTGACAGGCCCCGGGGGTGTTTCTCCAGCGTCGCCAGGATGGTGCGTTGCGGGGCGGTAAGGTCCTGCGTTATTTCCTTGCCTGTCTTTTCTGCGAGTCTGATCCAGAGGTGGTTTTCTATGTCGATGCCTCCCGGGAGGATGCCCTTGAGCGCCTTTCCCAGCGGGTGCATGTAGTAATCGGCCATCCAGCGGTAAAAGGTAAGGCCCCCGTCGTCGAACAGCGGCTCCATGTCGAGAAGGGTGATAATATCCTTGACCTGCTCCCGTTCCGATGAATCGACGAGACTGGTAATATACCCCGTAACACGCCGTGAACCGAAGGGAACCAGTGCCCGTTTCCCCACGGCGGCATGACTCTGCATGTCCTGCGGAACAGCGTAGGTGAAGGTGTGTCCCGAGGGAATGTTGATGGCAACTTCGGCAAACACGGTATGCCTATTCCTTGATCGACATGAAATTGGTTATCGGGTTTCCGGTGACAGTGGTTCCCGAGACATTGAAAAGTCCCGCATCAATATCGGGGTCTATTTCGATGTGCCGGATGTCCATGCGGGCCAGGATCACGTCATCCTGGTAGAATTCAACGGCGCGGGGGAACCATAATCGTTTGTCGACGAGGCCATACTCTTTATATTCCGCCCGGAGCGCGACTATTCCTTCCGGCATGGCGAGGAAGCCTGCAAACCGGAGCGGCAACCCCCGTTCCTTTTCCACCCAGAGCGCGCTCCCCGAAGGGGTGCCGTCAGAGATTCCCAGGACGTAACAGACCGATTTTTCAATTCGATCGAAGGCTGTCACGCTCGTATCGACCCCCAGCACGCTGAGATCATGTATCAGACGATCCGTCGACCGCTGAAGCAGTATTTCCGGCAGGACAGTCTCAACCCTGCGAAGATCGATCAGCTCGCCGTATGTACTCGAAAGAAAAGCTCGTCCTCCCTGTTCCGCGAGGATAACGTCGCCTCCGGGCATTCGACGCTCTGACCTGAAGGAGCCATTTTGTTCGAAATAGAGTTTTTCCGGGACAAGTGCCGCTTCGCCGGCCTTATCCTGTCCAAAGATGGTGGTTTCTCCCTGAACAAGAACGGCTGACACCCGGCGGTGCATTCGTGCCAGAGGGTCAAGGATCTGTTCCGCCGTTGGTATGTAGGCATATGCCATGGCCAGGGTGAAGACACAGAGAAGGACGGCAATTGTAAGTGTTCGTATTCTATTCATAATAACGGCATGTCCCGCAGGAGATCTGCTGATGAAAAGGAGATTAACAAATCGCCCTGTCCATTTCAAGGGGAATCGAAGGCCGGGTCGTAATTAGCTGGATATGTTGCCGGGGAAAGGGACGCCAGGCCTGTGACCTGTGTCCGAACCATGCAAAATACCACCCGCAAGGGGTGGTATTGATTGAAAAGCCTGAAGTTCGAGGTGGGAATGTCACAAAAAAGGTATGGTTCACTCACCTCGCTGTTTTTCGAGTTCTTCCTGTTTTGTCTTGCAGTTTATGCAGAGCGTGGTAACCGGTCGCGCCATCAATCTCTTTTCCGAGATTTCCTGCCCGCAGGTGTCGCAGATACCGAACTTGCCGTCGTCGATCCGCTTCAGCGCTTCCCTCATCTTGTTGATGAGCTTCCGTTCCCTGTCCCTGATTCGGAGCTCGAAGTTCCTGTCGCATTCCTGGGCGGCCCGGTCGGTGAGATCGGGAAAGCTTTCATTTCCACCCGTCATATCGGACACGGTCTTTTCAGCCTCATTTAAGAGCTGCTTGATTCTCTCATTAAATAGATTCCTGAAATATTCAAGCTGTTCTTTTTCCATGAAACACAACCCCACCTTTTTTTTATCTCAAAGAGTCCCCCATATATATAAAGAGACTCATTTTGTAAAGAAAAAACTGAATTACCGGCTGTATCGGGCAACGAGCCATCGGCCCTTTCAATCGCCTATACAATCCTGCCTGTGCCGCTGTCGTTCGTGCAGTCGCGTGTCATGACCGGCTGTAGATACGGCGAATTTTTTCTATGATGTTCGTGGTGGAGGCACCCTTCGTCTCGGGAATGATGACCACTTTCCCGCCCCCCTTTTGAACCGATTCCCGACCGACCACGTCTTCTTCAGCCCAGTCTCCCCCCTTCACCAGGATATGCGGTTCCAGGTACTCGATAAGGCTGAGCGGTGTGTCGTCATCGAAGAAGGTAATAAAATCGACTGATTCCAGGGCTGCCATCACGGCGGCACGCTCATCCTGGGGGACGATCGGGCGCAGCGCTCCCTTGATTCGGGCGATGGATGCGTCGCTGTTCAGTCCCAGCACCAGCAGATCTCCGAGATTCTTCGCCTCGTTGAGGTAGCGTACATGCCCTACGTGGAGAATGTCGAAGCAGCCGTTGGTGAAGACGATGGTCTTTCCGCCTTTTTTGAGACGGTCGAGCGTCTTCTTCAGTCTGTCCCAGGAGAGTACTTTGTTGTCCTTCATCGGAACCTTCCTTTTCCTCGAGAAGTCCGGGGCTTTTGGCGTCCATGCCCGCAGGGGCCCCTCTCATCATGCCTCAGGCGCGGGCAAGCGTCAGGACCCCAACCTGCGCCGCTTTGCTTTTCAGGAGCATTCGTGCGCACTCGCCCACGGTGCTTCCCGTCGTGTAGACATCATCCACCAGGAGTACCCGGTGTCCTTCGATTTTTCCCCTGTCGGCGACATGAAAGGCTCCCCGTACATTTTTCCGGCGCATTTCTTTTCCCAGGGTGATCTGCGGTGTCGTGTCCAGACGCCGCTTCAGCGTGGTGAAATCGAGGGGAAGCCCGAAAAATCCCGCAATTTCCCGCGCCAGAATCAGGGACTGGTTGAATCCTCTCCGCCGGAGCTTTTTCGGATGCAGGGGGACGGGAACCACGAGAGAATAATCATGAATATCAAGTCCATGATAGGTGGTTCCTGCCATGAATTTTCCCAGGATTTCACCCGTCACCACCTTCCCACGGTATTTGAATTGGTGGATTGCGTCGAGGAGTGTCGATTCATAGGAGCCCAGTGCCCGGGCTACTGCAAAGGGCGGTACCGACGTGATGCAGTTGCCGCAGAGGTGATCCGTGCCGCCTGTCCGGTCGAAGGGGACGCCGCAGCGGCTGCAGAGCGGTGCGGATATGCGCCGGAGACGGGCAAAACAGTCGGCGCAGAAAGGAATGTCACGGTTGAGGGGCGCAGAGGTCGAGCATGGCCGTCTTTCGTGGAGCATACGAAGAGACCTTCACCGTTGATGT
>CAYTUH010000085.1:358-1560 GCA_964441165.1 uncultured Syntrophaceae bacterium | reverse complement strand
AGATCGGCACATCCCCGGGCAACACGTGTGAGATTAAAGGCCATCGTCGAGTTCGGTTATTGAGTTCGCATTTTCGTCAACGGTCATGATGGGTGCGTCGGACCATAATCGTTCAATGTCATAGAATTCGCGGACCGGTTCGTAAAAAACATGAACCACCACGTCGCCGTAATCCATGAGAACCCACTGACCGGTTCGTGCTCCTTCGATACCCAGAGGAAGCACGCCGCTTTTTTTCAGTACGCCTTCAACGGAGTCGGCAATCGCCTTCACCTGCCGGTCCGAATTTCCGCTGCAGCTAACAAAATAGTCCGTAAATGCTGAGATTTCCTTTACTCTGAGAATAACGAGACCGTGCGCTTTCTTCTCAAGTACCGCGTTGACGCACTGAATCACGAGGTCTCGCGTGTTTGTGTCCGATCGTTTAACTGGCATCACCTCCCAATTTGTCCGAATCATACACCGAATCGTTTCATTGTGAAAGTTAAAAGGGTCCTGCAGTAATGATCGTGTCTTCTCTCCCGGGACCCACTGACACGAGAATGACGTCGACACCGGAGAGCGATTCCACTTTTTCTATATATTTTCTGGTGTTGCGGGGAAGATCGCTCATGCGCCGGGCGTCGCTGATATCTTCCGTCCAGCCTTCCATGTCTTCATAGACCGGCCGGCACCGCTCAAGGGTTTCCAGGTTCGCGGGAACCTCTTCGATGAATTCGTCATCGTCGGTCCTGTATCCGATGCATATTCTGAGGGTGTCGAGACCCGTAAGGACATCGAGCTTTGTCAGGGCGAAGGCCGTCACGCCCGATAGCCGCACGGACTGGCGTACCATCACCATGTCGAGCCATCCGCAACGGCGTTTTCGCCCCGTCGTGGCACCGAATTCCTTCCCCACACGCTGAATCCGCTCTCCTGTTTCGTCCTGCAACTCCGTGACGAAGGGACCGCCACCCACCCGTGTCGTATAGGCCTTACAAATTCCCACCACCGATCCAATCGCGCCGGGGCCGATGCCCGCGCCGCTGCAGGCACTTCCCGACAGGGCCACGGGAGGTGTTGGGGGTGCGTTTAGAGCCGGTACGACTTCTGCCGGCGTGTCGACGATCCTCGCGAGGCCGGCAATCGATGCGCCGAGATCCGTGTGTGCGGCCAGTGCGGCGACGAGCGGTCGCCATTCCGCGCCGAGCAGGACCAGCGGC
>CAYTUH010000085.1:0-348 GCA_964441165.1 uncultured Syntrophaceae bacterium | reverse complement strand
GACAGGGTACTCGATGACGTGACGAAGGGGTAGGTGCCGTGGTCGATGTCGAGATGGCATCCCTGGGCACCTTCGAAGAGGATGCGCTTTCCCTTTTCAGTTTCTCCCTTGATGATCAGTGATGCGTTCCCTGCGTATTGCCGCAACCGGTCGGCATAGGCCCGGTACTCCCCGTGGATGGCGTCGATGTCGACAGGGTCTTCCTTGAAATATTCCGTCAGAAAGAAATTCTTTTCCTCGACGTTCCGTTCCAGCTTCTCCCGGAAGAGGGTGTCGTCGAGAAGGTCTCCGAAACGGATTCCCGTGCGCGCCGCCTTGTCTTCGTAGGCGGGGCCGATGCCCTTTGCC
>CAYTUH010000084.1:0-8578 GCA_964441165.1 uncultured Syntrophaceae bacterium | reverse complement strand
TCATCTATCAAAATAGTCCGCGAATAGTCCGTGAGGTGTTATTACCGGTGTTTCTGTGATGCTGAGATGTGATATATCTTATTGTTTTAATTGGTCGGGGCGGAGGGATTTGAACCCCCGACATCCTGCTCCCAAAGCAGGCGCGCTACCAGGCTGCGCTACGCCCCGACGCATTAGCATCTAATGAATTTATCTGATTGTTTCAAGACATTTTTTAATTTTTCGAAAGCCCTGGCCCTGTGACTGATCCGGTTTTTTATCTCCGGACTCAGTTCCGCAACGGTCTTGCCGAAGGCGGGGACAATAAAGACGGGATCGTATCCGAATCCCTCCCCTCCCGACGGCTCGAGACTGATAGACCCTTCGAGCACTCCCTCGAAGGATTCATAGCTTTTATCCGGATGAAAAAGGACAAGTACGCACCGGAATGCAGCAGCGCGATCCCCGAGAGATACCGATTGCATTTCCTGAAGGAGTTTCAAGTAATTGTCACGGTCCGATGCACCATTCCCCGCATAACGGGCCGAATGAACGCCTGGCCTGCCCCCGAGGGCATCGACTTCAAGTCCCGAATCATCGGCAATCACCGATTCACCGGTGAAACCGGAAATAATGCGTGCCTTTTTTAGGGCATTGTCAATAAATGTTTCACCGTCTTCGTCAATGTCGGGAGCACCGGGATAGTCATAGAGCGATAACACCTGAAGCCCCAGCTCCTCAAGCAATGCTTTAAGTTCTCTTATTTTCCCCTTGTTTTTCGAGGCAAATATTATTTTTGACGATTCGGTGTTTTCTCGCATTTTCACCCTGCACTCCCTTTCGATCAGTATCGATGAAAAGGCGGGACATTATCGCCGCGGCAAACCGGAATGCCGCCGGCTCACGGTCATTCGGAAAGATCTCCCAGCAGATCATACTGCCTGCGGGCCAGTTCCGATATTCCACAGGAGGCACATTCGATCATCTGATCGAAAAGTGCCCGGTCAAAGGGTGCCCTTTCCGCCGTGCCCTGTATTTCAATAATTTTCCCCGTCCCGGTCATTACGAAGTTTGAATCGACGTCGGCCCGGGAATCTTCCTCGTAATCCAGATCCAGCAGAACTCTTCCATCCACGACACCGACGCTGATCGCGGACATATAATCGGATATGCCGAAACGCTCCAGGATTCCGCTGTCACGCCACCGGCGCAACGCATCGACCAGGGCAATAAAGGCCCCTGTTATCGATGCGGTCCTCGTCCCGCCATCGGCCTGTATCACGTCACAGTCGATATAGATCGTTTTTTCTCCCAGGATCGCAAGGTCCGTAACGGCACGAAGCGATCTTCCGATTAACCGCTGTATTTCATGGGTTCTTCCCCCGACTCTTCCCCGTGCCGACTCCCGGAGATTACGCACCGGTGTCGAGAGCGGAAGCATGGAATACTCTGCCGTGAGCCATCCCTGCCCGGAATTCTTAAGGAACGGCGGCACCCTTTCCTCAAGGGAAGCGGTACAGATTACTTTGGTCTTCCCCATCTCAATGAGCACCGATCCGCTCGCATGCTGTAGAAAATTTCTCGTCACCTTTAATTCCCGCAATTCATCGGGTCTACGGCCATCTGCCCGCATTGTTTATGCACCTTTCGAAAAATATTCAAGAATGCTGAGACGCACGGCATCGGCCAGCAACTCCAGAATAGTTTCATCGTTAATTTTTTTGTTATTGTCCTCATTCGTGGCGAAACCCAGTTCGGCAACCACTGCAGGCAGCTCCAGTCCTTCGAGAAGAAGCACCGGTAGGGATCTGACTCCCCTGTCCTGCCGGGGGAATACTGTTCGGAGATTTTTCTGCAGGAGGCGGGCGAAACGAATGCTGTCGTTGATGTACTGGCTCTCAATCATGTCCTTTATTATAACGTCATCGGCAACATCATTCTTTCCGGTGTCCGGTTCTTCATATCCCGCGACATAGACCTCATAGCCTTTTGCATCTTTTCCGAAACCGGCGTTCACATGGAGGCTCACATAGAGATTCGCCCCCGTCTTTTTCGCGACACCTTTTCTTTCGGAAAGAGACAGTGTCACATCATTTTCGCGTGTCAACACCACTGTAATGTTTTTTTTGTTCAGCCCGTTTCGGATTTTCCGCGCAATCGCCAGCGTAATATCCTTCTCATGGGAACCGCGCGATAATGTGACGCCCCTGTCTTCTCCCCCATGGGCCGGATCGATCAAAACGGTGAACGGCTGTGAGAATGCGGGACCGGCGGGAATGCCCAGCAGGACCAGCATCACTATGATAATGACAAGATGTTTTTTCATACGTTTCATTTTTCTCAGTCCCGACGGCTTATTGGAGCATGCTTAATACAGCAATGATGTCCCGGCTGTCAATACCGATCCGCTTTTCTAATGAAAGCCTTTCTCTCCCTTGCCGAAGGGCTCCCTCACTCGCTCCACCGACAGAACGCTCTTCAACTTCTTAAGATCACTGATGATCTTGTTCAACTGACTCAGGTCGTTCACATCGAGCTGGAAGTCGCAGTTCGCCGCCTGACCGGGGATGGTATCAATATTGGCATAGTTGATATTGATTCCGAGCGACGTAATGACGTTCGTAAGCTCGGAGAGAAGCCCTTTCTTATCTCTGCAGGTGATCCTGACGTTGACGGGGTAGGTATGTTTTTTTTCGATGCTCCAGTTCACATCAATGATTCTTTCCGGTGGCATATCCTGTATCCGGGGGCAGGTCGATACATGAACGCTTACCCCCCTTCCCCGGGTAATGCATCCCACGATATCGTCGCCGGGGATGGGACTGCAGCACTTGGCGAATCGCACCATTATGTTGTCGATCCCCGTGATGGAGATACCAGCATCATCGTATGACTTGCGGAACCGCTTCCGGACCCTTTCAAGTATGGTTTCTTCCTTGGTGATCTCTTCCTGTGAAAATTTATTGACGATGTGCTTGGCCGAAAGTTTTCCATATCCGATAAGGGCGAGCATGTCGTCGACGGAATTCAGAGAGTAATCGGCGAGAACGGCCTTGAATTCATTCGTCTTGATGAGCTGTACATATTTCAGGTGATGCCGTTTAAGTTCTTTCTCGAAGATGTCACGGCCAAGGGCAACACTCTTTTCCCGTTCTTCCGTCTTTATCCACTGCTTTATCTTCGACGTCGCCCGTGTCGTGACGGCATATTTCAGCCAGTCTTTGCTCGGATAATGCCCGGGCTGGGTGATGATTTCCACGGTATCACCATTTTGAAGTTTGTATTTCAGCGGCACAATGTTTCTGTTGACGCGAGCCCCCACACATTGGTTGCCCACGTCGGTATGGATGCTGTAGGCAAAATCAATCGGTGTGGCTCCCTTGGGAAAGGCCTTGGCATCGCCCGTGGGGGTGAAGACATAGACTTCGTCGGGGTAGAGCGCCAGCTTGAGGTTTCGCATGAATTCACGGGCATCTCCCTGATCCTGCTGGATTTCAATGAGTTCACGTAATCGCTCGATCTGATCCTCGTCATCGGGAGAAAAGCCTTTCCCTTCCTTGTATCTCCAGTGCGCCGCGATCGTGCGAATCTGCACCTCCATTCTCTCGCCGTAGGGACCGATGACCGTCGTGTGCAGTGAACGGTAATGATTGGCCTTCGGCATGGCGATATAGTCTTTGAACCGTCCCGGCACCGGTTTCCAGAGGGCATGGACAACACTCAGGGCGGCATAGCAATCCTTTTCCTGGTCGGAATCGAGAATAATCCGGAAGGCCGTGAGGTCATAGACCTGGTCGAAGGTGATGTGCTGCTCCTTCATCTTCTTGTAGATGCCGTAGGAGTGTGTGGCTCTCCCCTCCACGGTAGCCGGCAGATCGAATTCCTCCATTTTCTGGTGAATAATGCTCTTCACTTCTTCGGCATAACTTTCCCGCTCGTCCTTTCTCTTGACCACCCATTCCATCAATTCCGAATATTCTTCCGTATGGAGGTGTTTGAAAGAGAGTTCCTCCAGTTCGATTTTCATCCAGTTTATGCCGAGGCGGTTTGCGAGCGGGGCGTAGACTTCGAGGGTTTCCTTCGCGATGAATTTCCGTTTGTCCAGGGACTGGAATTCAAGGGTCCGCATATTATGAATCCTGTCGGCCAGCCGTATGATGAGAATCCGGATATCGGCCGACATGGCAAGCATCATTTTTCTGAAATTTTCCGCCTGTCGTTCCAGCTGGCTTCCAAAGGTAATCTTGCTGATTTTCGTCAGTCCGTCGACAATGAAGGCCACATCATTTCCGAAGGAATTGCGTATCTGCTCGATGGTCGCAAGGGTGTCCTCCACCGTGTCATGGAGAAGCCCCGTCACGATCGACGCGACGTCGAGCCGCATATTAACAAGAATACCGGCAACTTCAAGGGGATGAATCAGGTAGGGCTCACCGGAAAGCCGCACCTGTCCCTGGTGAACGGATGCGGAAAAGATATAGGCCTTCTCCACCATCTCGATTTCGTCATGGGACAGGTAGGCCTGGGCCTCATCGAGTATGTCGGTAATTCGTATCATTGCCCTGTAAGCCGCTGAAACATTTGATTGGTTATGCTATTTTCAGAATCGGCGAACGATGAACCCGGTGGCCTGACCGCCGCGGGTTCCTCGGCATGGCACCGGGCTCATTGTTCGTGGATTTCTCTCTCAGGTAGCGTATGTTCCCAATTCTTCCCCTATGGTCTTCTCGATCACCTCACCCGCTTCTTCGATGGAAATCAGGACCGTTTCACCCGACTTTCTCCATCGCATCTCGATTCTTCCCTCGGCAAGGTTTTTCGCCCCCAGGGTAATCCGCAGTGGTATCCCTATGAGATCGGCGTCGTTGAATTTCACCCCCGCCCGCTCATCGCGGTCATCAAGAATCACTTCGACTCCCCGCTTCATCAAGTCGTCATATAGGCCTTCGGCTGCTTCCGATATCTCTGCGTCCTTCATGTTGACGGGGGTGATGATAACATGATAGGGCGCGAGCGGCATCGGCCATATGATGCCATGGTCGTCGTGGCTTTGCTCGATGCATGCGGCGGCCGTTCTCCCGATACCGATCCCATAACACCCCATAATCATGACTTTATCCTTGCCGTCTTTGTCGAGAAAGGTCGACTGCATGGCATTGCTGTATTTCGTCCCCAGTTTAAAGACATGGCCGACCTCTATTCCGCGTGCGATACCGATGGGGCTCTTGCAGCGGGGACAGATGTCCGTCTCCTTTATAAAGCGCAGGTCCGCGTAAGCTTTCAGCGAGAAATCCCGTCCAATGTTGCAGTTGATCCTGTGGTAGTTTTCCCTGTTTGCACCCACGACAAAATTCGTCATATTCATAAGAGAATAGTCGGCAATGATGTCGCACTTGATACCGATCGGCCCGGCAAAACCGCGCGGAGACGAGGTCACCTCGGCAATGATATCGTCCATTGCCAGTTCAAGAGTTTCGCACCCGAGATAGTTGCGCAGCTTGACTTCATTGATTTCCTCGTCACCACGGACCAGCGCGGCAACTGGTTTGTCATCGGCCATAAAGATCAGGGTCTTTACGACGTCCTGGGGTGTCACCTCCAGGAAGGTGCAGACCTCCTCGATCGTTCTCACGTCGGGGGTGTGCACATCCTCTGAGGAAAGTAAGGTCGATTCGTCGACACTGTTTTTCTCCGGCTGCGCGACTTCCGCTTTTTCAAGGTTGGCGGCATACTCACAGTTCGTACAGAAAATGACGGCATCTTCACCGGAATCGGCGATTACCATAAACTCATGTGAGTAACTCCCTCCGATATTGCCGCTGTCGGCTTCGACGGGTCTGAAATAGAGACCGCACCGGCTGAATATCCTGATGTAGGCATCGAACATCTTTCTGTAACTCCTGTTCGCACCATCCTCGTCCACATCGAAACTGTAGGCGTCTTTCATGCCGAATTCGCGGCATCTCATGATACCGAACCGGGGCCGTATCTCGTCGCGAAATTTTGTTTGAATCTGATAGAGATTCATCGGCAGCTGCCGATAGGTCTGAATCTCGTTTCGCACAAGGTCGGTAATGACTTCTTCATGTGTGGGGCCAATACAGTAGTCCCTGTTATGGCGGTCCTTGAAGCGAAGAAGTTCCTTTCCGTAGAAATTCCAGCGTCCCGATTCCTGCCAGAGTTCCGACGGCTGCACGGCGGGGAGAAAAACCTCCTGGGCGCCCGCCCTGTTCATTTCCTCACGCACGATGTTTTCCACTTTTTGTATCACCCGGTAACCAATCGGCAGATAGGAATATATTCCACTGGTCAATTTACGGATCATTCCCGCCCGCAGCATAAGCTGATGGCTTATGATCTCAGCATCAGAGGGCACTTCCTTCACCGTGGGCAAAAACATTTCTGAATACCGCATCATTCCTCCTCACTCATCTATCATCGTTCGAATCTCCTTCAGAAGGACATCGACAAATTCTTCTTCCTTTATTTTCTTTACGACGGTACCTTTTTTGAACAGGAGTCCCGTCTTGCGGCCGCCTGCAATCCCGATGTCCGCATCGGCTGCCTCGCCGGGACCGTTGACCACACACCCCATGAGGGCAATCTTCAGATAGGACTTCATTCCCGCCAACCGCCGCTCCACCTCCTCGGACAATCCGATCAGATCAATTTCACAGCGGCCGCAGGTTGGACAGGAAATGATATCGGGTCCCCGCAGCCTGATTCCCAGGGCTCGCAATATCCCGAAGGCAACCGACACCTCACTTACCGGATCACCCGAAATGGAGACGCGTATCGTATCCCCGATCCCTTCATGGAGGAGAATCCCCAGGCCGATAGATGACTTGATGGCGGAGTTCACGATGGTCCCCGCCTCCGTCACGCCAAGATGAAGGGGATAATCGGTCAGTTTCGATATCTGACGGTACGCCTCGATCATGGTGAGTACATCGGAGGATTTCAGGGAGAGTTTTATGTCGGTAAAGTCAAGGTCCTCGAAGAGGGCGATATTTCGCAGGGTACTCTCGACAAGGGCCGCGGCGGCGGGACCGCCGTGCTTCTCCATGATGTCCTTCTCAAGCGAACCGGCATTCACGCCGATCCTGATCGACACATCTCTCTCTTTCGCGGCGGCAACCACCTCTTTTATGCTGTCCCTTTTGATGTTGCCCGGGTTGATCCTGATGCAGTCCGCACCGCTCTCAATGGCCTCGATCGCAAGCTGATATTTGAAATGAATATCGGCGATGAGGGGGATCGAAATGCTTTTTTTTATGAATGACAGTGCCTCGGCAGCCTCATGATCGGGAACGGCAACCCGCACGATTTCACAACCCGCATCCTCGAGCCGCTTAATCTGTGCGACGGTGGATTTAATATCCCGCGTATCCGTACAGGTCATGGATTGGACAACGACGGGTGCGTCATCTCCAATTTTGACAGAACCGACATACACCGGCCTCGTTTTCCGTCTCTTTATGTCTTGAACTTCCAATGATCGCTCAGATTCCTTTTTATAATCGCGAAACTATAGCACGAAGCATATCAGGCATCAATGGGTAATACCTATTCTTTCAATCATATATGGGTTGGTACGATAATTATCCGGGAATTGGGAATCTTTCGAAATATCCCCTTTCAATGATCTCCCTTATGGCGCGATTTCCCTGAGACGCTCAAGAAGTTTCATCTGCCCGGCCGCAGGAGACCTTTCATTCGTTTCGGGCAGTTCCGTTCCGGTCATGTCCGCCAGTTTTCCGATCGCGGTAAAGAGGCCGACCGGGGCGATATCATTCTTGGTAAGATGACGGATGAGCCTGAATGTTTTGAGCCCGTCGAACCATGCGGTGAAATGCCGCCGCAGCGATTCCTCGCTTCGGCTGTTCCGGACCAGCCGGGGCCATACATGGTCAAACCGGTCGGCCCTGAGAAAGATCGCGAGTGAGGGGTGAATATTCTCCGAACGTTCTATCAGTTTCTCCGCTCCATCGCCGCAACAGTCACGGACGGTGCAAAGCCATTCGCCGAGGACGCTGAATGCGTCGGGATCGTATACCGGGTAGTGCGTCTTCATCTCTTCCGTAAATCCCGCAATCTTCCGTCCCGTCCCGAAGGGAACGCGGGCCGATGCACGCGAGGACGGATGGACCGTGGTGGCGTTTATGTGTCCTACCCTGCCCGTCTTCGCAACCTTGTTCAGGAAATAGAAATCCTCACCCGCCGATTTCAGGCTGATTCCCCGTACCGCCGCATAGCCCTCCGCCGTACCGGCGATGGTTGAACCAATAGTATGAAAGGCATAGGGAGAACCTGCCCAGGACAGCCCCCACACATAATAGCGGAGGAAGAGTTCATAACAGACAATGGCCTGATGACGGAGCGGGTCCCGGGATGGGGTATGAGCATACTTGATAACCGATGCGGGATACCGGTGAATTCTCACATGCCTCCTCACCGCATCCAGGTAATTCGGTTCCACCAGACTGTCGGCATCGAGCCAGCAGAAGATCTTCCCATGTCGGTCATCATGGGCTTCGAAGGCACCAACGGCAAGATCGAAGCCTATTTTTCTCGCAAGCCCTACGCCGGCCGTCTTCGG
>CAYTUH010000083.1:6020-8619 GCA_964441165.1 uncultured Syntrophaceae bacterium | reverse complement strand
TGCACGTATATATGAAAATATGAATGAACCTCACAAAGCGCTGGAATATTATCGGAAAGTTCTTGAATATACGGAAGATCCATTCATGAATGCACTGGTGAAAGGCAAGATTGCGGCGCTTGGTTAGAGAAAGGATATAAAGAAAATGAAGGTGTTAATGTCCGGAAATGAAGCGATTGCGCGGGGTGCCTATGAGTATGGTGTGAACTTTGCGTCGGGGTACCCGGGCACACCGAGTACGGAAATCATAGAGTCCTTTGCAAAAAATGACGGCGTCTATGCCGAATGGTCCCCCAATGAAAAAGTGGCCATCGGCGGCGCTCTCGCGGGAACAAGTGCGCTTGCGGTAATGAAGCATGTCGGTGTCAACGTAGCCGCCGACCCGCTCTTTACGGTGAGTTATACGGGAACGAACGGCGGACTGGTCATCATCACCGCCGACGACCCCTCACTCCACAGTTCACAAAACGAGCAGGACAACAGGAACTACGCGCGATTTGCGAAAATCCCCATGCTGGAGCCGTCAGACAGCCAGGAGGCAAAGGATTTCATCAAACTTGCATTCCAGATCAGCGAAGACTTCGATACGCCGGTATTTTTCCGTTCAACTACGCGGGTTTCCCATTCGAAGTCGGTGGTGAGCCTTGAAGAACCCGTCGAAAAAGAGGACCGGACGACGATACGACACGACCCGGACAAATTTGTCATGGTACCGGCAAAGGCACGCATCCGGCGGGTTGAAGTGGAAAAACGGATGGCGAGACTCCGGGAATTTGCCGAAACATTTCCGGAAAACAGGATGGAAATCAACAGTCCCGATGTGGGCGTCATCACGGCGGGCATGCCCTATAATTACGTAAAAGATGTCTTTCCCGGCTATTCATATCTGAAACTCGGCATGGTCTACCCCTTACCGGCGAAACTGATCCGTGCCTTTGCGGCAAAGGTGAAAAAGATTTATGTCGTCGAAGAGCTGGACCCCTTTCTCGAGGAGCAGATACGAGCCCTGGGTATCAAGGTGGCCGGCAAGGACCTGTTTCCCTATACCGGTGAATTCGATCCCGGGGTGGTGGAAACATCAGTGACGGAAGCGGACCCCGACATTTTGGTCGACTCCCTGCCTGCGATTCCGCAACGGCCGCCCAATCTCTGTCCGGGCTGTCCGCACCGCGGGCTTTTCTATGTGCTGGGCAAACTCGACACCTTTGTGACGGGAGATATCGGATGCTATACGCTCTCCTTCATGAAGCCCCTTCAAGGCATTGACTCAACCATCTGCATGGGTGCGAGCATTGGAATGGCGCACGGAATGAGCAAGGCACTGAAAGAAAAAGGGAAGGGCAAGGTAGTCGGTGTGATCGGTGACTCGACTTTTGTCCATTCCGGCATTACACCCCTTCTCAACATGGCCTACAACAAGGGGAATGCCGTCGTCGTTATCTGCGACAACAGCACCACGGCCATGACGGGCATGCAGGATCACCCCGCAACGGGATACACGCTCCAGGGAGAAACCACGAAAAAGCTCGATTTTGAAAAGCTTGGCCATGTCCTGGGAATCGACAGCGTCCGTGTGATCGATCCCTTCAATATCAAGCAGACCCGCTCCGTTTTGAAGGAAGAACTGGCCAATGATTCCCCCTCACTGGTCATATCGAAGGCGCCCTGCGCCCTTGCGCAGGCGAAAACGCGGAAAAAGGTAGTTCCCTTCCGTATCGATCCCCATAAATGTACCGGCTGCAAACTCTGCATCGGACTGGGGTGTCCCCCCATATCATGGAAGAAATTTGAAGATATCCCCCATATGGAGATTGAGAAAAAGACAAAGAAACAGGAAGGAATCGCCGTCATAGATGCAGCCCTCTGTAATGGATGCGGACTCTGCGCGCAACTCTGCGCATCCGGTGCGATTGAGGAGGTGGACGAATAATGGATAATTCAGTAATAAGCATACTGCTGGTTGGTGTAGGTGGGCAGGGGATCATAAGAGCGAGCGATATTCTGTCCGTGGCACTGATGAACGCGGGGTACGACGTAAAGAAAAGCGAGGTACATGGAATGGCGCAGCGCGGCGGTTGTGTTTCCAGTCATGTACGGTTTGGAAATAAAGTCTATTCGCCTCTTTCAAAAAAAGGCGATGTGGACATCCTCATGTCCTTCGAAAAAATGGAAACCCTCCGCTATCTTGACTATCTCAAAAAGGACGGTACGGTTATCATCAACAACGAAGAAATTTATCCCCCGGCCGTTAATCTGGGAGAAGCGCCCTATCCATCAGGCGTCGATGATTAGGTGAAACAGTACTTCAGTGACGTGAAAATCATCGAGGCATCGGGAATCGCTCTCCAGAACGGTGATCAGCGCATGGCGAACACGATCATGCTCGGAGTCCTTTCTTCCTACCTGGACCTGACGGTAGACACATGGGATGCGGTGTTTCGTTCCACCTTTAACGAGAAGGCCGCCCTTAAGAACCTGGACGTGTTTCATCGTGTGCGAAAGGACGTGCAGGAAAGGCGTACATGATTTCTTCATGGCGCAGGTATTTCGGGATCGTTGCCCTTTCGTGTCTCCTTGCGGTGGCCTCATCATCGGTGCA
>CAYTUH010000083.1:0-6010 GCA_964441165.1 uncultured Syntrophaceae bacterium | reverse complement strand
GGACCTGCGATGCTCGATTTCGCCGAGCGACTCTACCATGAACATGACTACTACCGTGCGGTGACCGAATTCAAGCGGTTCCTCTTTCATGTTCCCGATGACCTGGAAGGCTGCGAGCGCGCACTTTTTTACATATGCAGGAGTTATTTCGAGGCATCACGGTGGAACGATACCCGTGAGTCCTGCGACAGGTTCATTCTGAATTACCCTGACAGTAACGACAGGGGAGAAATCCTGTTCATCAGGGGAGTCTCTGAAAAAAGACTGGGACGTTTCGACGACGCACATCGATCATTCTCTTATTGCGCCGACGTTTCGGACGGCTACAGCGACCGGGCCATCCTTCAACAGGCGCTGGTCTGTATTGAACAGGAAGAGTGGAGAAGGGCAGGCGAGTTCAGCGCACGGATTTCAGCTGAAAGCCCCCTTCATGGGCAGGCGGTGATACTTTCCGAAGGAATGAAGACCGTTGAAACATTGCCCCGCAAATCTCCCGTCCGTGCAGGATTCTTAGCGGCGGTGCTTCCCGGATCGGGACACCTCTATACCGGACGTACCCGCGATGCGCTGGTTTCATTTCTTCTGAATGCATCGTTCATCTGGGCAGCCATCGAACTTTTTCAGGACGAGCATTACGTGGCGGGCGGGGTGCTCTCCTTCTTTGAAGTGGGCTGGTATGCTGGAAATATCTACAGTGCCGTCGGCAGTGCCCATAAATATAACCGTGACGGGAAAGCGCAGTTCCTGCGGGCGCTGAAAGAAAAGGCGGGGCCCTTTTATGACGATTAGGTGGCACCGGTTTGAAATAGCATCTATTATGCTGGTATTATTCATTATATGTCCGGTGTGTTGTTGTGCCGGAGGCTTGAGCGATGAGGCGTCATCGGCATACGGCCCCTGGGGATATGCCCGATCTTCTGCAGAATTGCAGTCACTCGACGGTGCCGATCCTGTGAGTGATGCTCAATGCGGAGTACCGGAAGCCTTTGTCATGAAGATGATCGGGCTCTTTTCGCGCTATATATCGAAGGTTGACGGTGATCGCTGTGCCATGTACCCGACCTGCGCATCCTACGGCATGCAGGCAGTCAGGAAACATGGCGCCCTTATCGGCATCGTAATGATTTCCGACCGGTTGATTCATGAAGGAAATGAAATGGACAGTGCACCTCTGGTCGAAGTGGGCGGGAAGATGCGTTTTTTCGACCCCGTTGCCAACAACGATTTCTGGTGGTACCGTCCTGATAAACCTTGACAAATAGTTAAACAGTACTACTTTATGAGTATTATGGCAGACGATTATTATTCCATACTTGGTGTAGAAAAGAAGGCGACCGCCGACGAAATAAAGAAGGCGTACCGTAAACTTGCGTTGAAATATCATCCCGACAAGAATCCCGGGAAAGATGCGGAAGAAACCTTCAAAAAGATAAGCGAAGCCTATGCCGTGCTCTCTGATCCCGAAAAAAGAAGTCAGTACGACAACTTCGGTTCTCAGGGCTTCAGCCAGCGGTTTTCACAGGAAGACATATTCCGGGATTTTGACATAAGTGATATTCTTCGCGATCTGGGGTTCGGGGGAAGTACCGGCGGACAATTTACGCACGTCTTCGGCGATGGCGGACGCGGGCGCACTCGTAATTTCCAGGGAGGCGATCCCTTTGCCGATTTTTTCGGGGGAGGAGGCAGTCATTATCAGCAGCATGCCCGTACCATGCCCCAAAAGGGACAGGATGTCGAGTATCGGCTTGCGATTACCCTTGAAGATGTCTTCGCGGGGGCGGAGAAGCGTGTTTCCCTGCGAAAAGGCGACACGACGGATACGGTCAATATAAAGATTCCGAAAGGCATAAAGTCGGGACAGAAATTGCGCCTTGCCGGAAAAGGAATGGCCGGCATTAACGAAGGCCCCGCAGGTGATCTCTATATCGCGGTCGAGATCGCACCGCACCACCGGTTTACGCGAGACGGAAACGATCTCTACACAAAGCAGGACGTGACTTTTTCGCAGGCGGCCCTTGGAAGCGTCGTCGAGGTGACCACCATCGGCGGTGAGAAAAAAAGAATCAAGGTTTCTCCCGGGACCCAGAATAATACAAAAATTCGCATGAAAGGGTACGGCCTTCCCATATTCAAAAAGTCGGGTAAAGGGGATCAGTACGTGACGATAAACGTGAAGGTTCCGAAAAAACTGACGAAACGCCAGACAGAACTCATCACTCAACTCTCCGAAGAAGACAGCTGATCAAGAGAAGGGCTCGAACAGGTCTCGTGGAAATGGTCCGGGCGCCCATTATAACGACATAGTTAATGTCTGATAAGATATGTTATGTAAACTATTGTAATGGGATTAATGGATTGAGGGATTGCATAAAACGTTTCGAGTTCACCCATTCGACTTTCGAGGAATACAAAGTACCAAAGTACCTGAGTTAAAAAAACATTTTCGGGTTTCGGGAAATACACAGTTCCAATCAACGCCCTGTCATTGCGAGACCGTCCTCGACGGTCGTGGCAATCTTGTTTTTGTTGTTCTTACGGAACACTGCTTGACACCTTGATTAATTTCAACGTCTAACTGCCACAGGTCGTTTTTTGCAGCTTGTCGAGTTATCGGCTCTTTTACTGTGCGCTTTACAGTGCACAGCCTGATGAATCAGGCAACTGCATTATTTAATACCGGGCACAGCTGTTGGGATTAAGGATTGATGGATCGAAGGATCAAGGTTAAAAAACATTACTATAACAGCTGTTTTATTCTTACTTCTTACTTCTTACTTCTTACTTCTCATTCCTTACTTCTGTTTTGTTTCTTGCTGACCGCTGATGGCTGAAAGCTGAAAGCTGAAAGCTTTTCTAATCCAGCTCTACCTCCCCCCATACACCCATTGCATCGCCGATGATGACGATGATGCCGATAATCCCTTCGATCTCTGAACCGATATCGAGCACCCTTTTAATATCTTTCTTCCCGGACACACGATTGCAGAGTGCCGTGGCGGCGGAATCGGCCAGTGCCGTCGATTTTGAAAGGACGCATACTGCGTCGGCATGACCAAAGCTGAGGGAATGCCCTACCGTTCCGGATGATGTGCATACGCCAAGGGGTGTATCAGAGGCGTGAATCTTCAGGGAAACCTTGTGGGACAAGGAAGAATGACCGGCAAATATGGAGATCCGTGTGTCGGAATGAATCCGTGAAATAAAGAGGTCACCACCATTTTCTACTATAATATCATCTGAATACGAAAGAAGATCCCTTCCCACGCATTCTGCAATCATCCCGGCGACCGATGACATGGGCCCGATGCCCGTCACCTGAGACGATTCGATCATGAGGCGCACCGGTACCGGTGCAAAGGAATCGATGGCCAGTGGAGTCAGGGAATTGAGAAAATCGGGATGGAGAAAAATATAGCGTTCGAGCTGTCCGCGCCATTTTATAAGGGATTCAAGGGCTTCCCTGTGAAGCTCACGGGCGGCACTGATATAAAGGTCAGATTCCCTGAGCGAAACGCTGAAAGATGTCAGTCCGCCGGAGGCAACGCGATTGCGATAGGTGCGTTCAATGTATTCCATAAGGTACGTATGAGCAAGATATTACTACATAAATATGACAGATGTTATGCCAGGGATACGTGCAGCACTGATCTTTAATTCGTCCCTGATATCGGAAAGATAGCTGTCGCCGAGATAGATCATGATGTCGGAGCGTGATTCTTCGGAGCACATATGAAGATATACCGGATAGTTGCCTCTTGAAACATCAAGCAGTGCTTTAATATCGAGGATTGATGTATTGCTGCAATTGTCGACATCGATGTGAATGTGAACGGACGTATAGGGATTTTTCAATGCTTCCTGTAGTGTCGAGATTTCCGTCGCCACCAGTTTTGCATCTTCTTCTCCGGCATCGACCTTGCCGGTTATACGGAGAGGTTCATCGCTGTTGATCGTAAAAAGGAGTTCTCGATAAAGGTCGGGAAAGACGATGACGGTAACGGGACCTTTCATGTCATCGATGGTGATATACGCCATGGTCTCTTTTTTCTTGGTGGATACCTCGCGGACACTGTTGACGACACCTGCAACGGATACAATGGTACCGTCGCCCTTTTGCGTGATCGTTTCGGAGGTACAGTCGGTAACCAGATGGAGCTTGTCGGAATACTTGAGGAGCGGATGTCCCGAGAGAAAAAATCCCAGCATCTCCTTTTCATGGGAGAGGAGTTCATCACGCTCCCATTCCGGCACGTCGGGAAGTTCGATATTTTCATAGGTATCGGCAATGGAAGGTTCGTCGAAGAGGCTTTTCTGGCCCGACATCCTGTCCCTGCTCCGTTTCTGGGCGATTTCAACTACCTTCTCATAGCCTTCCATCAGGCGGCAGCGGTTCTTTTCAAGGGAATCGAAGGCGCCGCACTTGATGAGACTTTCCAGCACCTTTTTGTTTGTTTTTCGAAAGTCGACGCGGTTGCAGAAATCATAGAATGACTCGAAGGGTTCACCCAGGTTTCGTGTTTCTATGATGGAGTCGACGGCGGCGGCACCCACATTCTTGACGGCGGCGAGGCCGAAACGGATACTGTCGCCGGAAACACTGAAATCCCGGGCGGATTCGTTTATATCGGGAGGAAGAACGGGTATGGTCATGTCCCTGCAACTGCTGATATATTTAACGATATTGTCCCTGTTGTTTTTCTCACAAGTCAGCAGGGCCGCCATGAATTCAACGGGAAAGTGCGTCTTCAGGTAGGCCGTCTGGAAGGATATCATGGCGTATGCCGTGGCGTGGGATTTATTGAATCCGTAACCGGCGAACTGCTCCATGTTTTGCCAGATGGTCAACGCCTTGTTTTCGGCAACATTGTTTTTCTTCGCACCCTCCAGGAACTTCGGCCGCTCCTTCTCCATGTCGCTGGCCTTTTTCTTGCTCATGAAACGCCTCAGATTGTCGGCCTCCGCCATGGTGTAATTCCCGATGGAACTGACGATCTGCATCACCTGTTCCTGGTAGAGGATAATGCCGTAGGTTTCACTGAGGATGTCTTCAAGCTGGGGCGCCACGTATTCGATCTTTTTTCGCCCCTGTTTCTGGGCGACAAAATCACCGGCCATACTCATCGGGCCGGGCCGGTAGAGCGATATCAGGGCGATCACATCTTCGATGCACTCGGGTTTCATGTTGATGAGAAGGTCTTTCATGCCGGCGCTCTCAAGCTGGAAGACGCCGTCGGTCTGGCCGTGGTCAAGAAGCCGGTAGGTTTCTATGTCATCAAGGGGAAGGGTGTCCATGTCAAGGTCGACCCCCCTCCCCTCTTTGATGAATTTCACAGCATGGTCGATCACCGTGAGTGTGCGAAGTCCGAGAAAGTCGAACTTCGTCAGTCCCACCGCCTGAAGATCGTTCATGGAATACTGGGTTACTACGTCTTCGTTCGAACCTTTAAAGAGCGGGACGCGTTCGACAAGGGGAATGTCGGATATGACCACCCCGGCCGCATGGGTCGAGGCATGGCGGTTGAGTCCTTCCAGCGAGCGCGAGAGGTCGAGTAATTTCTTTATCCTGTCATTCTTCCTCGCTTCTTCGTTGAGCCGGGGTTCACGCTTAATCGCATCGTCAAGGGTAATCTTCGGATCGCCCGGTATCATTTTGGCGATGCGGTCGACCTCGCCGTAGGGAATATTGAGGGCGCGTCCCACATCGCGCACAACGCCACGGGCCTGCATCTTTCCGAAGGTGATGATCTGGGCCACATGGTCGCTTCCATACTCATCGGTAACATACTTGATCACCTCGTCACGACGATCCATGCAGAAGTCGACATCGATATCGGGCATACTCCGCCGCGCGGGATTGAGGAAACGTTCGAAGAAGAGTTTGTATTTGATCGGATCGATATTCGTGATTCCCAGTGCGTAGGCGACGAGGCTCCCCGCGGCCGATCCGCGACCGGGACCCACGGGAATGTCGTGATCTTTCGTATTTATGATCGTTTTGAATTTGATG
>CAYTUH010000082.1:0-8741 GCA_964441165.1 uncultured Syntrophaceae bacterium | reverse complement strand
TCGCACCAATCCTTTCGAGATAGGATATCTTCCCCATTTCTATCAAGAAATTACGCAAATCAAAAAAATTGCCCTGAACCGTGGCGTTCACCAAAAGGCTTCCCGGATCCTTTTCAAGCACCGTTACGTCGGGATTCACGGAAATAATTTCCATTTTGGTCTTCTTGCCTATTTCGGAAAGTGTCGGCAGCACGCTGTCGATTTCGACCTTGGGAAGCGTATCTCGCTGGGGTACAGGCAACTTTTCAGACAGGTCGGATCCCTCCCGTCCCTCCAACTGCTTGTACAACGGCCTGAGTTTTTCCTGAAGCTCAACGCGCCCCTTGATTTCTCTGATGTCCCGATCAAGGTTTTCCAGGGTTTTCTGCAGGGGAAACACCCAGAGTATGAAAAAAAGCACCACGACGAATATCCCCGAGCAGACCAGGAAAAGCGTCGTGCTGTGCCTATATGTTCTGTAAAGCATTCGTTTCATATTCTGCGCCGTTCTTTCGTTAAAGCGTGACTCTCAATGTAAACCGAAGCGCTTTCTTGCCCTGCAGCGTTTCCTCGCTCTTCTTGATTATTATCGGCTTGCTGAACATCGGTGACTGGTCCAGCCTGAAAATATAACCTGCCAGCGTTGAACCGAGAGCTGTTCCTTCACCCATAGCGACACCCTCTATGACCAGGTCCTTTGAATGAACTTCTTTTCCCTTTATCATTGTTCTCGATTCAAAATTTGCATTAATATTATAAAGACGAATATTGGGCGGCGTCAGTGTCGACAGTTCGCTGATTGCGGCAATATCGAGATAGCGGACCTTATAGGCCTCCATCGTTTTCTGTTCCTGGCGTATCTTTTTCACCATATCCATAATGACACGTTCGTTCACCACCACGTCGGAAGACAGACTCTTCTCGTAGTCCACCACAACTGCCCGCTTTTCTTCGGCAACATGACCCAGCCACAGGAAATACCCGAGACTGATGAGCATGAACACGCCGAACACCGCGATGATCGAAATGTTCACGATGTCCATTATGATCTGTCGTTTTTTATCCTTATACGTAAAAACATGATTCAGGGTGCGCGACGTGTCCGACAGGGCCAAACCCAGTGCAGGCAACAAGGGGGCGCGCTCGGCAATGGTGGTCCCCTCCGTGAAATCTCCCACAAAGGTATTCCCGGGCTTAAGCGGGTCGAGAATATCGCTTTCGATCCTCAGCTGATCACCGATATAATCAACGATGGGCTGATATACACCCATGGCGCTGGAAATGAAGATGGTCTCGATCCGCTCGTCACCAAAGGTTGTCACATAATGGTCGAATGTCCGCTCTATCTGCCGTACCAGACGTTCCAGGGCAGGCCGAATCAAATCAAAGACCTCTTCCTCGGTCAGCCCCAATCGTTGTGCGGTCTCCGACGATGAAAAAGAATCTGTCCCGAGACTGAAAAGTATGGTTCGTGCTTCTTCGCTGGTGATGGTGGGACCTTCCTCACGGGGCGGAACCGTATCGGCGGGGACATCGAAGGTTTCGCTGTCCTGAAAAGGTTCTATCTGAATATGGCGGGATCGTTCGTTGAATTCGTCCATGAGGCTTTCGATCATGCTGTTGATGCCCGCCTTGATCCCCCTTGTCATCACGAAATTCCCGCTCGAGTAAGTATCGATCCGTGACCAGTCCCTGCCGATATAAAGCGTCACCACCGTTTTTTCATAGGACGGGATCCAGTTGGTTTTGAAAATATTCTGAATCGCGAAGGGCGCAATCGTCATGCCCGTCAAAGGATAGCCTGCATTTTCAAAGAGATCGGCCAGGGCCTTCACTTCACTCCGTGGCGCCGTATAGGCAAGTGTCGCCAGTTTCTCGACACCGCTTTCTACAACCTCCCCCTGGACCTCATAGTCAAAAAAGGAAACCTTGTCGTCGAAGGGAACGTTTTTCTTTGCCATGAAATAGACGGCATTCTCGATCTTCTTCCTGGCCATCTTCGGTATGCGGATATGCTGTATATCCACCTGTGCCGAAGACATTAAGGTCCATATTTCATAATGCGTATTGTTTCGGGAAAATTCATGGAGTGCTTTTCGCAGAAACTGGATAAACTCAGGGTCATCCCGGGAGAGCCCCTCCCTGAAAGGGACGATCTTGTAATCAATCAATTCCCATTTATCGGGAGGAACGGGGGTTGTCTTGACGAGGCGGACGGCGCTGTAACCTATATCCACCCCTATGACGACCGTATCACGGGATGGTTTATCTTTTAGAAGAGAAGATAATCTGGCGACGACGGCTTTTACACCCCTCTCCGGGGGTTGATGGACTTCCGGTGATTCACTGCCAGTGCGGATTACATCAAGCAGTCTTTCCGTGGATGATATTTCACTTTGCCTATCCAAATTACCGGCGCTCCCTTTTGGACGCTGACTCTAAAGGAATTTCACGATTCTCATATACGGCCTTCGGCATTGAGAAGCCACACGCACACTCAGGATTCTTACGTGGTCACTTCGAATTTTTGAATGACTTTTCGCTTATTTTTTTACGGTACTTTTCAAGGAGTCCTTTCGCCTCCTTCATGTAATCCTCAGGAAAGTGCTTCATGGTGCGCACACCATATTGGATTTCCGGTGGTTCGGGAATGATTCCTTTTTCAATGTACGTACGGACCGTTTTGGCCGAGACTCCCAAAATTTGAGCCGCATCGGCGGTCGTGTAATACGTGCACCCTTTTATGATTATCATAGACACCCCCACATAGAATGGAAATAGTAAATTACCTTGATATAGTCTGATTTTTTTATGGTTCGGATGTACCTTACCTTTCGCACCGTGTCAAGCTTTTTCACCAATAAACGATAATTTTTCAAGACAATTACGTAACGGTATCGATTGCCGGCACTTTCACGAAAAGGGTTCCCGCAATGAAATTTTTCCATTGATGCACAATCCCGGTCGCAGCATGCCCTTTCGCCGCAGACCTGAAACACTGTATTGTGTCCTGTGGTGACCCGGCTTGCACTCTTGCCCGAATGTCGGTATCATGATCCCTATCTATGACCGTCACAACAGACAAAACAAAAAAAGATCTGATTTCTCTCCTTGAAGAGATCGGCCTTCTTCTCGAATTGAGGGGGGACAATCCTTTCAAATCAAGAGCCTATTACATGGCGGCCCGCAATATCGAATCACTCGGCCCGGACATCTACGACCTCCTCCAAAGCGGGGAACTGGAATCGGTGCGGGGAATCGGAAAGGCACTCAGTGAAAAGATACGGGAATACCTGATCACGGGCAGGCTCGTCTATTACGAACAACTCAAAGAGTCCGTTCCTTCCGGGTTCCTTGAGATGATACGATTACCCGGCCTTGGTCCGAAGAAAATCCGCGCACTTCACGAAAAGCTTTCGATTCAAACCGTGGGAGAACTCGAATATGCCTGTATGGAAAACAGGCTCGTCTCACTTCCCGGGTTCGGCGTTAAAACACAGGATAAAATTCTCACGGGAATCGAAAATTTCAAACACTACAGTGAACGGCATCTTTATGCTGATATCATCGGTCCGGCAGAGGAACTGACGGCCTATATAAAGAAATGCCCTGACGTCGTTTCCATAAGCATTGCGGGCTCCCTGCGGCGGAAGAACGATACGGTGAAAGACATCGACCTTCTCGTGGCTACGGATAATCCCGCTTCCGTTGCCGGGCATTTCCTGGCCTTTCCCCTTAATGAATCCGTTGTCGCTCACGGCCCAACCAGAATAAGCACGACCCTTTCATCGGGAATCAACAGTGATCTGCGGATCGTCACCCCGGAACAGTTTCCCTATGCCCTTCATCATTTTACCGGCAGCAAAGACCACAATACGGCCATGCGGAGCCGGGCAAAAAGGCATAATCTCAAAATGAATGAGTACGGACTCTTCAGGGGGAGTGAACCCATTCCGTGCTCATCTGAAGAAGAGTTGTTCGAATCGCTGAAGCTCTCCTTCATACCTCCGGAACTGAGGGAGGATCAGGGTGAGATAGAAGCCGCCGAGGCCGGCACCATTCCCCGGCTCATAGAAGAATCCGACATACAAGGTGTTCTTCATGTTCACACGACGGCAAGCGATGGTTCTGACAGTCTCGAGTCGCTCGCCAGGTCGGCGATCGCTATGGGATTTCAATATATCGGCATATCCGACCACAGCAAATCGGCTTTTTATGCGGGAGGACTGTCGGTCGAAGAAATCGGCAGTCAGCACGAGCTCATCGACGAACTGAACGAAAAGCTGTCGAACATCCGTATATTCAAGGGAATAGAATGCGACATCCTTCCCGACGGAACACTGGATTATGATAATGACGTACTGGAAACATTTGACTTTGTAATCGCCGCTGTCCATTCCCACTTCACCATGACTGAAGCACAAATGACGCTCCGCATAATGAAGGCACTGGACAACCCCTTCACCACGATTCTTGCACATCCGACGGGACGGCTCCTGCTCTCCCGGGAACCCTATCGCGTGAATATCGAAAAAATAATTCGTCACGCGGCGGACCGAGGCACAATCATTGAATTGAATGCACACCCACACCGGCTCGATCTTGACTGGAAAGGGTGCAGGTTTGCAAAGAATAATAGGGTAAAAATCGCCATTAATCCCGACGCGCATGATTGCGAGGGGTTAAAGGATGTCGGGTTCGGTGTAAATATCGCCCGCAAGGGATGGCTCACCGTCGACGATTGCATTAATTGTCTGAACATGCACACAATCGAAGAGCTCTTTTCACGTCCGAACCAATAAATTTTTTCTTGACACATCAGTGCTTATTCCTTATCAAATGCCCTCGACATGCTGAAAGGTATTATCTTTCGGTCTCTTAATCACTCAACAGCCTTGAAGGCGCAACGACAGCCTGGAGAGATTCATTCTCCGCCGCAAGGAACAGGACAGAAGAAAGGAAAATATGCCATGGAAATCAAAAAGGTATGTGTTCTTGGCGCAGGACTTATGGGCAATGGCATCGCGCAGGTATGCGCCCAGGCGGGTTATCAGGTTTCGATGAGAGATATTGAGAGGCGGTTCACAGACGGCGGCATGAGTACCATTACGAAAAACCTGAGCCGTGACGTGGAAAAAGGGGAAAAGGCTCCCGAAGAAATGGAAGCCATCCTCGAAAGAATAACTCCGACGCTCGACCTTAAAGACGCGGCATCGAATGCAGACATCGTGGTCGAGGGTATCGTCGAAATAATGGACGTAAAGAAGGAGATATACCGGGAACTTGAAGAAATCGTTCCCGAGCATTGCCTTTTCTTTACCAACACATCGGGCCTGAGCATCACGGAAATGGCTTCGATTACGAAACGACCCGAGAAATTCATTGGAACCCATTTCTTCAATCCCGTACCGGTCATGCGCCTTCTTGAAATCATCAAAGGGTATGAAACATCTGAAGAGAATCTTGCAATCGCCAGGGAATGGGGCAAGAGCATAAAAAAGGAAGTTATCGTCGTTAACGAGGCCCCGGCCTTTGCCGTCAACAGGATTCTCTGCGTCATGCTGAACGAGGCCTTTTACACCCTGGGAGAAGGTATCGCCAGTCCTGAAGATATTGACAAGGGTATGGTTCTCGGATGCAATCATCCTATCGGCCCGCTGGCACTGTCAGACCTCGTCGGTCTCGAGACGCTGCTTCATGTGATCGAGGGCCTTCACCGTGAGTTGGGGGACAAATACAGGCCGGCCCCGCTTCTCAAGCAATTGGTCCGCGCAAAACGATACGGGAGAAAAACGGGAAAAGGTGTTTACGATTACACACGCCCGTAGCACCGCAGGAGGGATTCGCGCACATGCATGCACCGGAAAATCCTTTCATCCTGTTTTTCGCGTTCCGCTGAGCGGTAACTTTTTTGAATTAATCGTTTTTTTTATTGACAAGCTATAACGAAAACCAATATAAGTGTCTGGTATGTGTTTCATTTCAGCTTGTGATGAGTCTATATTTGAGTGCGAATACCAAAGGGAGGGAAAAAATGGATTTTGAGCTGTCTGAAGAAATGCGAATGCTGAAGGATATGGCGTATAAATTCGCACAAGCGGAAATTGCACCATTTTCACAGGAATGCGACGAGGAAGAAAGATACACTGCCGGCCTGAGAAAGAAGGCAGCGGAAAACGGGCTTGTCGCCGCATGGATACCGGAGGAATATGGCGGTGCCGGTGTGGGAATTCTCGGTAATGCGATTGTCACGGAAGAACTCTCCAAGGTTGACATGGGGATAGGTCTGAATATCGTTGCCGCCGGTTTCGGATGCGAGGCAATCTACTATTTCGGTTCGGAAGAACAGAAACAGAAATATCTTCCTCCCGTATGCGGGGGTGAAGCGGTATGTGCCGGTGCTTACACGGAACCGAACGCGGGCACCGATGTTGCCGGATATAAAACGAGAGCGGTAAAGGACGGCAACGATTATGTAATAAACGGAAACAAGATGTTCATCACCAATGGGACGGTGTGCGATTTCATGGTATGTCAGTGCATCACGAATCCCGACGAGAAAGTCCATCGCAGTTTCAGTCAGATTATCGTTCCTGCCGATGCGGCGGGCGTCACACGGTCAAAAATTCACGGAAAGATGGGAATACGGGCAAGCGATACGGCGGAGATCGCCCTCGAAGATGTGCGGGTTCCTCAGGAAAACATTATCGGAGGCGAAGGGCGTGGATTTTACCAGCTGATGCATTTCTTTGATATCACGAGAATCATGGTTTCCGGACAGGCTCTGGGTCTTTCAGAGGCATGTCTCGATGAATCCATCAAATATTGCAGAGAACGTACCGCTTTCGGCAAGCCGCTGGGTGCTTTCCAGATCACCATGCAGAAACTGACTGAAATGGCAATCAGGATCGAAGCGTTGAAAAATCTCGTCTACAAGGCCGCATGGCTGGTTGACGCCGGAAAGCCCGATTTTCACCTTGCCGCCATGGCGAAATACTACGGGGGACAGACGGCAGTGTTCTGTGCCAATGCCGCTGTCGAGGTTCACGGCGGTTACGGCTATATAGATGAATACAAGGTGCAAAAGTGGTACAGGGACGCGAAAATCCTTGAGCTCTATGAAGGGACAAAAGAAGCAGAAGTAATGACGATCGGAAAAGTCTTGCAATCAAGATAACAAGAAAAGGAAAGTCGGCCGAACCGGGTTCGAAATTCTCAGGAATTGGAGTAACCGGGTTCACCAAAAGAACTTTAATAAAAGAAAGGAAAGTACCATGACTCTCACAAAAGCTGAACTCGTAAAAAGTCTTCATGCAAATACGAAATTTTCCAAAGAGCGGTGCGCTGAGCTTGTGGAAAGTGTCTTCGAACTGATGAAAAAGGAACTGGAAGACGGCAATGATGTCCTGATCTCAGGGTTTGGCAAATGGACCGTTAAGAACAAGAACCCCCGGAAAGGACGCAATCCCCAGACCGGTGAAGAGCTCATGCTCGATGCACGTCGCGTTGTCACTTTCAAGTGCTCCCGCAAACTTAAGGAAATAGTCAATTAAGAATGACCTTTTAAGGTCATCCTTTTGATGAGTATCGGTTGTATCATGCGCGTGTCAGCCTTCCGGCGGTACAGAGGCTGACCGCGTATGTAGCCGTGATGTTGCATTATTTCAGGTTTTACCGATGCCTTCATTATTGCAACAAGCGGTATATCCGCGGATTGCTGGATCGCTGTTGTTGTTCCGGCATCCTTCCTTACATCCCCACAAAACATCCTCATTTAAAAATCATATCCATAGGTGTCATTTTTTTATTGACTATATATAGTACATGCTATAGTATTCGCTACAATATGTTGTGTTGGATCTTGAACTGACAGGCGGTTGTATGAGGGGGGGTGTACGGAACGTTGCTTGGCCTACTCGCGATTAGGGAAGGAAAAAATGGCCATAAACAAGAAAAAAGGCCTGTTCCCGGTCGACTTAAAGGCAGAGGGGCAACTTTCGCTCTATGACGTAACACGACCATTCATATCGTTCAACCACGGAGACCTCATATCCAGGAAGGGTTCTTCTCCGACACTTCGTCAAAAAAATCTGATCAATGCCATAAATCACATCAATTTTACCGACGGCAGTCTGTTTATTCATCTCAAGGAAGATGACTGCGGTGACGATATTTATGTGTCATCCTATCCGGCGCCCTGCATCGATGGCATGATAACCTGTTACTGGCCCGAGAATTTTTCTTTCGCCGAGAGAAGGTATGAATTTCAAAACCTGATCATCCTCGACGGGCTGTCTGTCATACTGGCGCCGGTCTCCCCGGAAAATATCGCCGATGACCACTTCACAATTCGCATTCCCGAGAAAGGTTATGTCCTGGGAAGACGCAGCACGCGGCGGTATTATTGCCGAAACATAAAGGCGGAGCTTGTGCAAAACGGATTTGTCGCCGAAGGGCTTCTGATAGATTTCTCCGGCGAGGCATTTCGAATAGACATATTGCCCTCTCCTCCCGCATCCTTTCACTGGTTCAACGAAGATGGGCCGGCGACCGTTATACTTTCCCATGAGGGAACGCCGATATTCACAGGGTTGTGCAGGTGCATCCGGCGTACAAAGGAGACAGCAAAAAAGGAATTTGTGCTGTCTCCCCCACGCCGCCGCGGTCGATGTCGGCCACGAGGATCACCGGCGCGTTGGCGTGGGCTGCCATGCGCAGGTTGACGATGTCGCCGGCCATGAGGTTGACCTCGGCGCAGGAGC
>CAYTUH010000081.1:7995-8760 GCA_964441165.1 uncultured Syntrophaceae bacterium | reverse complement strand
CTTATCTTGAATCTTTACCGGACGAGCAAACCAGGCAAGATCAGCTCGAAGTCCGTGAACAACATTATCATATCCTGCGTAGTTCCGCCGATGTTGAACATCCTGGAGCCACTGTGCATAAAGTATTTCGGCATAAAGCCGCTGATTGTCGGGCCGGGTATCAAAACGGGCATGCCCATCCACTATGATAATCCGAAGGAAGTGGGCGCCGACCGCATCGTGAATGCCGTGGCGGCCCACGAGAAATACACGGGAGATCTCATCATCGTCGATTTTGGAACGGCTACCACCTTTGATCATGTAACGAGCAGGGGTGAGTATATGGGCGGATGCATCGCCCCGGGGCTTCTCGTATCAAGCGAAGCTCTCTTTGAGCGCGCATCGAAACTGCCCCGGGTCGAGTTCGGCAAACCGAAGTCCGTTGTGGCGAAAGATACGGTAAGCAGCATGCAGGCGGGCATCATATACGGATATGCCGGCCTGGTCGACGGGATTGTCACGCGCATGAAGGAGGAAGTGCGCACCAGTACCACCGTGGTTGCAACGGGCGGGCTCATCAATGTCATCGCGAGCGAAACGAAAACAATCGACGTCATCGATGAGATGCTCACTCTTGAAGGGCTGAGGATACTCTATTTACGGAACAGCTGATCCCGTTTCGGAGATCCAGTGTTCCAGATCCCTGATCGACCGTTCGGCGTAGCACTTTCCCCGTTCTCTTCGGGGAACTTTCCTCCCCAGGGGCGGAAAGAGCCCGAAATTGAC
>CAYTUH010000081.1:0-7985 GCA_964441165.1 uncultured Syntrophaceae bacterium | reverse complement strand
TCGGCTGGAACAGGGGCGATTCGCTTTTCGTGACATGGTTTATGAGTGCGCCCAATCCCGTTGTCTCAGGGGGGGGGGCGACAGGTTCATTTGTCAGCATCCGGTGAACAAAGATGCCTGCAAGAAGCCCCGTCGCTGCCGATTCAACGTAGCCCTCCACACCGGTTACCTGTCCCGCGAAAAAGAGGGTATCTTTTTCCGAGAGTTGGAGATTGCGTGTCAGCAGGGCCGGTGAATTGATGAAGGTATTGCGGTGGATACTCCCGTAACGCTCGAATTCAGCACCTTCAAGGCCCGGTATCAACCTGAAAATCCGTTTCTGCTCGGGCCAGGTCAGTTTCGTCTGAAATCCCACAATGTTGTAAAGTGTCCCCCGCGTGTTTTCATGGCGGAGCTGTACCACCGCATGAGGCTGTTCACCCGTTCGGGGATCTCTCAATCCCACCGGTTTCATCGGTCCGTAGCGAAGCGTGTCGATTCCCCTCCGGGCAATGACTTCGATTGGTAGACAGCCTTCGAAACATTTTCTGTCTTCGAAATTCTTCAGGGCCACCTCTCTTCCCTGAAGGAGTTCACCGTAAAACCGTTCGTATTCTTCCCTGTTCATGGGACAGTTCAGATAATCCCCTTCACCATCCCGTTCATATCGTGACGCCCTGAACACTCTTGAATAATCGATTGTATCCGAATCGACAATGGGCGAAATCGCATCATAGAAAAAGAGGTGTTCCGTTCCCGTAAGCACCGAAATATGGTCGGCAAGTGCCTCAGAGGTGAGCGGTCCCGTGGCGATGATGACGGGTTGATTCGTGGAGATTTCGGTCACCTCACGGTGTTCTATGGAAAGTGAGGCGAATCGGGACAGGCGGTCCTCGATATAGTGTGAAAAAAGGTGACGATCGACGGCGAGGGCTTTTCCCGCGGGAACCGATGTGGCGAGGGCCGCTTCAATAATCAGGGACCCCAGCATCCGCATTTCCTTCTTGAGCAGTCCCACCGCCGTGTGGGTTTCTGCGGAACGAAGGGAATTACTGCAGACGAGTTCGGCAAGAAGGGGCGACGTATGGGCTGGTGAAAACCGAAGTGGTTTCATCTCATGCAGGACCACGGGAATTCCACGTCTGAGAAGCTGCCAGGTGGCCTCACATCCCGCAAGACCGCCGCCGATAACAGTAACTGATTTGGTGTTTAGTCTTTGTTCTTTCAAGTCACACAATCATACAACAATGTGAATCCTGTCGGATATTAGCAAAGCCGTTTCATGAACGATACCGCACAGCCATGGAGTGAAAGGATGACTGACCACGGTGTGCCGATGGATCTACTCATCCTTCCGATCGTCCCGGTAGCCGCAGTCCTTTTCGGGGCAGGCCTTGTAGGTACCTTTCCCGCGGGAGTACTTTTCCACAAGGAAGGGAAAGCCGCATTGGGGGCATGCTTCAGGAATCGGTTTGTTCCAGGTAGCATAGGTGCAGTTCGGGTAGTTGGAACATCCGTAAAATATCTTTCCCTTGCGTGTCTGTTTCTCGCAAATATTTCCGCCGCATCCCTCCTGGGGGCATTTCACTCCCGTCTCGATCGGTTTTGTGTTCTTGCATTCCGGATATCCCGAGCATCCCAGGAACCTTCCGAAACGGCCTTCCTTGACAACCATCGGCTTTCCGCATTTGTCGCAGATAACGCCTGTCTGTTCCGGTCCGCTGTCTTTGTCGATGCCGCCACTGTCATTCTTGACGAGGTTTGCCGTATTCTTGCAGTCCGGATAATTGGAGCACGCAAGAAACCTTCCCCGTTTTCCCCATTTTATGACCATGGGGCTGCCGCACTTCTCACAGATGATATCGGTGGAGACTTCCTCCCGTTTCACGTTTCTCATCTTTTCCCGTGCCGTATCGAGCTCGTTCCGGAATGAACCGTAGAATTCCTGAAGCGTCGCGAGACGGCTCAGGGCCCCTGCCTCGATCTGGTCGAGCTTGTCTTCCATTGATGCCGTAAAGGTGACGTCGAGAATGTGCGGAAAATTTTCGATGAGAAGTTCATTGACGATAGTTCCCAGTTCGGTGGGGTGAAAGCGTCCCTTTTCCAGTTTTACATATTCACGGTCCTGGATGGTGCTGAGTATTGACGCATAGGTGCTCGGTCTGCCCAGGCCCTTTTCCTCAAGTTCCTTTACCAGTGTCGCTTCGGAAAATCGCGGTGGCGGCTGAGTGAAATTCTGCTGACCGTCGAGGTCGATTAATGAAAGGGTTTCACCTTTCGATACGGAGGGGAGGAGCCCTTCCGGTTCGCTTTCCTCTTCAGCATCGTCTTTGGACTCGGAATAGAGGATCGTAAACCCGGGGAATTTCATCACCGAACCCTGGGAACGAAAACGGCATTCACCGGCATCGATGTCGATAGTTGTCTGGTCGAGAATCGCAGGATTCATCTGGCTTGCGACAAAACGGTTCCAGATGAGCTGGTAGAGGCGGAATTCGTCCCGGGAAAGGAAATCCTTGATATCTTCCGGACGATAGGACAGCGAAGCCGGGCGGATTGCCTCATGAGCATCCTGGGCGCTTTTCGATTTCTTGAAGAGGCGGGCCTTCGGCGGAAGGAAGGGGACACCATACTGTTTTTCGATATAGTCGCGCGCATCGGACAATGCCTCCGGTGCGATACGGACGGAGTCCGTTCTCATGTAGGTGATGAGCCCCACCGATCCTTCGTTGCCGATCTCGATCCCCTCATACAGCTTCTGTGCCGTTCTCATGGTTTTCTTTGCAGGAAAGCGGAGGCGTCGCGATGCTTCCTGCTGCAGCTTGCTGGTGGTGAAGGGCGGTGGCGGCGTCCGCTTCACTTCCTTTTGTTCCGTCGACGCAACGACGAAGGGAAGTTTTTTCAGTGATGTGATGAGTTCATGGGCGTCTTCGCCTTTTTCTATGCGCGCCTTTTTCTTTCCGATCTTGACGAGACGTGCAGTGAAAGGAGGCGGTGTTCCTGCCTCAAGATGAGCCGTGATGTTCCAGTATTCTTCGGAAACGAATTTATCGATTTCCGCTTCCCGGTCACAGATTATTCTGACCGCCACCGACTGAACGCGACCGGCGCTCAAGCCGCGCCGTACCTTTTCCCACAGTATGGGGCTGATCTGGTAGCCTACAAGTCTGTCGAGGATCCTGCGCGTCTGCTGGGCTTCGAATTTGTCATAGTCGAGGCGAAGGGGATTGTTGATTGCCGTGAGGACGGTATTCTTCGTCAGGTCGTTGAATAGGACTCGGTAAATATTGATATCATCGGATTTTATTTCGCTGGCGATATGCCAGGCGATGGCCTCTCCCTCTCTGTCGGGGTCCGGTGCAAGGTAGACATTACGGACCTGCCGTGCCGCTTTTTTGAGTTCACTGATGGTCTTTTTCTTCTCCTTGATTACCTCATAGGAGGGTTCGAAGTCCGCTTCAAGGTCGATTCCGAGTTTGCTTTTCGGGAGATCCTTGATATGTCCCACCGATGCCTTAACCTCATAGTCGGAACCGAGGTACTTCTTTATTGTTTTAACTTTTGTCGGGGATTCCACCACAATAAGTGAATCGGCCATTATTGTTCCTTTCACATAACTTTAATTAGGGGGCCTGCAGCACATCATGTCATTTGAGTTTGAACCGTTTACCCGGTAGTTGATCGATATATCCTTTCAATTCGAGAGAGAGCAGTATGCGCAGGGTGTGGTCGACGGGGTAGCCTCCCGCCGCGGTAATGCCGTTGATCTGGATCGGTTCTCCCTTCATGCAACTCAAAATCGCTCGTTCATCAACAGTCAATGATGCGCCGTCTCCAGGCACAATTCCCTGTGCAGGAGCCGGAGTGTGCTCTGCCGCTGTATCCTCTTCATCGGCGGCCCTTGATTCCCGCGCTATCTGCGGGATAACTTCTTCCAGGACATCGTACACGTTTTCGACAAGTTTTGCACCATCCCGAAGCAGCCGGTGCGTTCCCTTCGAACCGGGAGCGTCGATGCTTCCCGGTACGGCGAAGACCTCTCTTCCCTGTTCAAGGGCCAGACGAGCCGTAATGGGGGAGCCGCTTCTCTCGTTCGCCTCCACGACGACAATCCCATAAGACATTCCACTGATAATCCTGTTGCGGGAGGGGAAATGAGGGCTTTTCGGTTCGGTGCCCAGAGGATATTCCGAAATGACGGCGCCCTTTGCCGATATCTCTTCGAAGAGTTTTTTATTCTCCGGCGGGTATATCACATCAATTCCCGAACCGAGCACGGCAATGGTTCGTCCCTGGACCGACAGGGCTCCTTTATGGGCCGCCGAATCGATACCCCGCGCCATTCCGCTGACCACGGTGATTCCCTTCATGGCGAGTTCCCGTGACAGCCGGTCGGTCATGAACGTGCCGTATGTGCTGGCACGTCGCGAGCCTACTACCGCCACGTTGATATCATCCCTTGTCAGGGAGCCTTTCACATAAAGAATGGGGGGGAAGTCGTATATGGTGCGCAGCAAAGAGGGGTAACAGCTGTCGGCGGCCGTCACGATCGATATTCCTGATTCATGAGTGCCTTCGATCTCCCGTTCCACCGCATCCCAGTTGCTGAATTCCGTTAACGCCCGTGCGGCCTTAGCTGTCATGCGGTCCACGGCGAGGAGTTCCTTGTGCGATGCGTGCAGCACATGGCGGGGAGAGCCGAATGTTTCGACAAGCCTGTTGAACAGTACGGCGCCCACATCTTCCGCGAGTTTCAGGGCAATCCAGTATTTCAGTTCTTCATGATTCATAATAAAATATTTTCAACAACTCAAGATTGCTATAAGAATTCAGAAGCGTGACGAAACGAGGTGATAGGAATATATATCATGACCGGGCTTGTCAAGTATTTTTAACAGGCTTGACATCAACAGGTACTTATAATAGCCTGCAACGGTCGTCTATGCACTTACTTTAATGCAAGAAAATAGCGGTTGTTACCTTCAACGAGGGTCTTACATGCGGCATGGATATCGTCCATTTCTGACAATTATCATCACGGTAATGATTCTGTTCTCCTTGGGGTCGGTCGTGCCGGTGATGGCAGCCGATGCCCCGGCAGACAGTACGTTCCTTGCTGAGCCCTCCGTCCTGGATTTCGGCATATTAAGGGGGCGTGAGATCCGAAGCAGGTCGTTCCTGATCGAGACAGAGACGGATCGCCGCCCTCTGGACTGGAGGATAAAGGGAGGTATGACGTCTTGGCTGCGCCTGAGTGTGATGTCGGGAATGAACGGCGTAATGCCCCTGCAGATCATGGCAACCGTCGATTCCATGCATTTATCGCCCGGCAGGTATTCAACGGAACTCCTCTGTGCCGTCGGTAAAGGGCATGTCAAGGTACCAATTTCCTTTACGCTGCTGGAGTGGCAACAAGGTGAAAGTGATCCCACGCTGGAGCGCATCGTGGTAAATCCCGGAGAGGTATCACGGAAAAAAGGGGAAAAGGCCCTGCTTGCGGCAAGGGGCATCTATTCCGACGGAACCGAAAGAGACGTGACGGAATCGGTTGCCTGGGTGTCGGGAAACAGCAAGATCGTAGACTTTCCTTTCAAGGGGGTTCTTGCAGGGGGTGCGGTCGGTGACACCTACATGTTTGCAGAGTCAGGGACGGTGAAGAGCCCCCTTTCAATCGTTCGTGTCGATCCTGCCGATGGGCCGGTGATGCGGCTTTCGACCAACGATATCGAGGTGGGCCGTATTGAGCAGGGAACGAAGAAAGAAGTTTCCTTTCTGCTGCGGAATGGAGGAAAGGGAACGCTCGAATGGTTTCTCTTGAACGCCATCCCGTGGATTGTCGTGCCCGACGACCTGGCCGGCAAGAAAAGGGGTGATGGTGCGGAATCGAAGGAAATGATGGAGGAGGCACAGGAACCGGCCATGGACGACACCTCACTGATCGATTTTGCCCGGGTCGGATCGGTATTATCGGAATACGGGAGACGAGAGATAACTCTCACCGTCGATACGACGGATCTTCACGCGGGAGAGTATGCCGGGAAGCTTTTTCTCCGATCGAATGGCGGTGATGACGTAGTACGTATTTCCATGACCGTTGTATCTCTTGAGAAAATTGTAATTTCGCCGACGTCAATTTCGCTTGACGCCGGCGAAACGAGGAAATTCAGGGCTACGGGAATATGGTCCGACAAGAGACGGAGCGACCTGTCTCCGGCATCGGAGGGGCAATGGATCATTTCCGATGAAGATGCAGGCTCATTTCACCGCAGAAGGCCCGTCTTCACCGCGCGGAAAAGCGGATTCGTCGAAATAAGAAAAGTCAAAGACGGCAAGTTCAGCAATCCGGCATATGTGGAAATCACCGACAGCGAACCATTCCCGGTGTTGATGGTGGCTCCGAGGGAAGTGAGCCTCGGGAAGATCGGGCCGAGCGAACGTTCAAAGTCGGCACGGGTCATGGAGAATGTGGGAAGGGGAACCCTTGAATGGACGGCCTTTCTCGGCGGCGGCTCACCGGATATGGTCGATGCAATGATTTCGGGAGAAATCGGAAGGTCACCCCGTTATATCCGAGTCATGGTAAATTCGCTGCTGGAAGACAACGGCGAACAGGCGCTCATTCGGAAATCCTATCCCGTTCTTGTGCGCATTGAATCGGGTTCGACGACCTGTTCCCGTGTGAGGGAACTTCCTCTTGGCATACAGAGAGAAGAGATCCACGTCACGTACGGCGGCGGAACACGATCCCTGTTCTTTAATTATGAGATAAGTCCCGTTAAAACACGGCCTGATCTTGAAGTAATGCCGCCGGGTATCGATTTCGGAAGAATGACGCAGGGGAAAGAAATCACGAAGAAGGTGATGGTCCGCAATGACGGCAAAAACATTCTCACCTGGAACGCGCTTCTTCAGAGAAACCGCAAGACATTCCGGAAAATGCCGCTGAAAAAGGGCCGATATCTGTCATTTTTCAACGCCGTTGAAGCAGGTAGCGGTACCTATGAATTGCCGGATCATCTCAGGGAAAGGACCTTCCTCTCGGGAGAGTGGTACGAGCGTGGCGGTTATCCCTACAGTGCCGAAGACGGCGACGCGATGCGTATTACCTTTGAAGGAAGAGGCGTGACGCTTTTCCTCTGGAAAGACATTGACGGCGGCAGGTTGAATGCCTTCATTGATGGAACATCGATCGGAGAACTGGACTGCGGGTCATTCAAAAGGGAACGGGCGGAATTTACCGTGGCGGATGACCTGGAGGAAGGAACGCACATGCTGACGATTGTCGGCAGAAAGGGCGTCATTGAATTGGAGGGAGTCCGCATCGAAGGGGTGAACATAGAGAAGACGGGCCGTGAATGGCTGCGATTATTTCCCAATCGTGGTACCGCGGCGAACGAAACGGATTACGTGAATGTCATTGTTAACACCAGGGACCTCATGCCGGGGATCTACGCGGATAATATAATCTTTTACAGCGACGATGAGAGCGAGATAGTTGAAGTATCGCTTGAGATAGAAAAGGGAAGATCCGAATATGTAGTCATATACAAGTATGCCAACGGTACTTCATGTCTTCTGACGCCACGGCATGATGTGGAAAGAGGAGAATTCAAAGGACAGGGATCCGTTTTTACGCTCTTTCCCGAGGGGACACCCGGCACCTCGGCCTTTTACCGATGGTACAACCAGGCGACGGGAGATTATTATTACTCCTACGAGCGTAATGGTAGTGACCTCGAAGTTGAAGGGTATCTTTTCGAAGGGGCCATCGGCAACATCGCAACGGTCCGGCTGCCCGATACACGGGAACTGTTCCGCTGGTACAATCTTGACACGGGCATGCATTTCTACACCACCGACACAAAAGGAGAGGGTTATCAGAAGAAAGGCTACCGCTACGACGGGATCGCGGGGTATGTGAAATAAAGAAGCTGTCAGATGTCAGCCGTCAGCAAAAACTTTAAAAAACAGAAGTAAGGAGTCAGAAGTAAGAAGTAAGAATAATA